>JBLMXA010000854.1:0-7028 GCA_050257515.1 Acidobacteriota bacterium
GACGTCCTCGTGCTCGACGGTCACCGACCACGGGATCAGCGACACGTGGGTGACCGCGCCCCCCGGCGCCGTGACGTCGAGCTCGAGCTTGAGCACGTGGGCGTCGCCCCTCGGCGACCACGTGATCGGCAGCCACGTGCCGGCCTTCGCGCCGTCGTACGTGTGCTCGGCGGTCGCCAGCTCGCTGCCGTCGTCGCCGATCACGACCAGCTTCGCGCTCGTGATCGCGCGCGTCGGCTTGAACTGCAGCTCGTGCTTGTCGAGATCGAGGTGATCGGCGTCGTAGCCGACGTGCAGCGGCGCAGGCCCCGCGCCCGCGCCTCCTGTCGACGCAGCGAGCGCGAGCGCGACCGCGAGCCCCCTCATCCGGCGATGGTCAGGCCCATTTGCGCGCGCACCGAGAAGAACTCCTCGGAGATCGAGTACAGCACGAGCTCCTTGATCTTGTCCTTCACCTGCGGGCCGCCGACGACCACCGGCTCGGCCGAGACCATGCGCGCCGCGACCTCGAGATCGCCGCACACGACGAAGCCGGCGCGGTGGCTGACCGCATCGACCGCGTGGCCCCACTTCGCGAGGTTGATCTCGGGCGCCGCCTGGATGAACTTCTGCACGACCATCGCGAGCTGCTCCATCGAGTGCGGAGGCATGCGCTTCTGCATCTCGGGGACGTACTGCTGGACCATGCCGACGGAGTCCGGCGGGATCGGGAACCGCGGCTGGAGCATCGCGATCGCGGACAGCACGACGATCTTGAGCTCGGTGTTCGTCGGCAGCAGCATGCGCAGGTAGTACTCCGGGCGCATGAACGTGAGCCGGCGCGCGCTCAGGAACGCGACCTCGCGCTCGTTCTTGCCCTGCAGCAGGTGCGGCCGCACCACGAACGACGGGCACAGCTCGTTGCGCTCGATCGCGTTCGCGAGCTGGATGTCGGCCGCCTTGTTGTCCTCGACCAGGTAGATCTCGGGCAGCTGGACGTTCAGCACCTGCGCCACGTAGAGGAACAGCTTGCTGAACATCAGCGGGTCACCCTGCAGCTGGCGGCGATCCTTGCGCTTGACGCCGAACTCCTTGTGCGGGAACGCCTTCATCGCCGCGACGCCCTGCCAGCACGCGCCCATGATCGCCGAGATGTAGCGGTTCTCGTCGGGGTGGACGAGCTTGGCCCACGTATCCGGCGTCATCATGTTCTTGGCCTTCACGAGGCCGCGCGGCTTGTACTGCTCGTAGAACTGCAGCTCGTCGGGGTCCGCCTTCTTGAGGAACGCGAGGGTGTTACACACGCACCACGTCTTGTCGTACTGGTGCGTGTCCATGTAGATCTTGCGCAGCGCCTTGTAGGAGTCGTACTTGAACGGCTCCTTCTTGAGCATGCGCATGTGCTGCTCGACCGCCTTGTCGGTGTAGTCCGGTCCGGCGACCAGGTACAGCTCGGCGAGGATCTCGGCGTGGTCGGTGCCGTCGGCGCGCAGCGCGTTGTCGGGGTCGAGCTGCTGCGCGACCTGGAACGCCTCGGTCGCCGACTGGTACGACTTCAGGCGCGACCGGTAGATCTCGCCGAGGCCGTCAAACAGGCCGACCTGGAGCTTCTGGAACATCGGGTTGCCGCCGCCCTTGGGCAGGCGCTTGAGCATGTGCCGGTAGGCGCGCTCCTGGCCCTTCCAGTCGCGCTTCGTCGTCAGCACGGTGTCGATCGCCGCGAACGACTTCATCGCGCGCGTGATCATCGACTCGGGCAGCCTCGCCGGCTCCGCGAAGAACGCGTCGAGCGCCTTGTTGTAGTACTCGACGGCCTCGTCGAGCGACTTCAGCTCGTCGCGGCACACCGTCGCGGCCGCGTGGTAGTATGCGCCCTTGCGCACGCCGTCGCTCTCGAGCGCGACGAAGCGCTCGATCGTCTCGACGGCCTTCTTCCACTGCCGCGTCTCCGTGTAGAGATCGAGCAGCTTCTGGAGCAGCTGGTGATCCTCGGGCGCGACCTCGAGGGCCTCGACGTACGCCGCGGTCGCCTTCTGCGGGTTCTGCAGCCTGTCGTGATAGATGCCGCCGATCTCGTCGAGGAGCCGCGTCTTCTCCTTGTCCTGCGCCGTCGCCATCAGGCCGCGCTTGGCCTGGATGACCGCCTCCCAGTCGTTCTGGGCGCTCTGCAGATCGATCACCGCCTGCAACGTGTCGCGGTGGTGCGGATCGATCTCGAGGGCCTTCTCGAACATGTTGAGCGCCTTCTTGCGCTCGCCGAGGGCCTGGCGAACCATGCCGAGCCGGTTGTAGATGCGGACGACGTCCGCCTCGTCCTGCCCGTCGCGGTGCTGGACCAGGATCGTCTGGTAGATCTTCCCGGCCTGATCCCAGTCCTGCATCTTGAACAGCAGGTCGGCGCGGCCGACGAGGGTCGGCAGGTAGGTCGAGTCGATGTCGTACGCGGCCTTGTAGTAGCCGAGCGCCTTCTGGAAGTCGCCGAGCTCGTCGGCGCACTTCGCCGCCCGGTAGTAGAGCTCGTTGAGCTCGCGCGGATCGGCGTGCAGCTGGCCGACCTTGCGGCACAGCATGTCGATCACCGGCGACAGCTCGGTCCACTGGCCGTCCTGGAAGTACAGGTCCGCCAGCGGCCGGCCCGCCTCGACGTGCTCGGGATCGAGCGCGATCACCGCCGCGTACAGCTGCTTGGCCTGGTCGTCCTGGCGCAGCTTGTACATGTAGATGTTCGCGGCCTCGAACAGCAGGCGCTCCTTGTCGACCGCGACCGGCGTGTAGCTCTCGGCGCGCACCATCATCTGGGCGGCCTTGAGCCAGTCGCCGGCGTCGCTGTACTGCTTGGTCAGCGCCTCCATCGTCGGGACGTGGCTCGGGTCGAGCGCGAGGCCGCGTAGCAGGTTGGCCTCCGCGCCGTCGGCATCGCCGAGCTGCGCGTACTGCAACCGGCCCATGCGCCAGTACAGATCGACCTGCTTGCGCATGTCGTCGGTCAGCTGGACGAGGTGCGCCATCACGTCGATCGCGCGATCCCACTCGCTGATCTTCTCGTACAGGCGGCCGAGGGCATCGAGCGCGCGCTGCTCGTCGCCGTCGAACGACAGGACGTCGTTGTAGGCCTCGATCGCGCTATCGACCTCCTGCAGGTACTGCTCGTAGATCTGGCCCATCGCGACGTACAGCTCGATGCGCGTGGCGACGTCGGTCGTCGCCATGATGTGGTTGCGGTACGTCTCGACGAGCGCCTCGTACTTGCCGGCCTGCTGGTACAGGCGAGCGAGCTCGCGGTAGGCGCTGTAGTTGCGCGAGTCGATCGCGACGATCTTCTCGTACGCCTCCGCCGCGCGGTCGAGCTTGCCGAACCGCTCCTCCCACGCCGCGGCCATGCGCTCGTACAGCGACACGCGCTCGGCATCGGACGGCGAGGCATCGAGCTGCGCCTCGAGGACGTCGAGGTACTTCTCGGTCTGCTCGGTCTTCTCGTAGAGCTGCTCGAGGGCGCGCAGCGCCGTCAGGTTCGACGGGTCGAGATCGAGCACCTTCTGGTAGGCGGTGATCGCCTGGCCGGCGTCGAACAGCCGGAGGTCCCAGATCGAGCCGATCTCGAGCCGGAACTTGATGATCTCCTGCTCCTCCTGCGTCAGATCGGCGCGGCGGGACAGGATGTCGATCAGCGGCTCCCAGTTCTCGGTGCGGCGGTACAGCCGATCGAGCGCGACCAGCGCGGTCTGCGACGACGGGCCGTGGTGCAGCGCCTGCTGGTAGCTGTGGATCGCGCCGCCGATGTCCTGCATCTGGCGCTCGAGCAGCTCGGCGAGCTGGATGTACAGCTCGGTCTTCTTGTCGGGCGCCGGCTCGACGGCCGCGTGACGCTGCAACGTCTCGACGAGCTCGCTCCAGCTGCCGCGCTTGCGCTGCAGATCCGCGATGCCGGCGAGCGCGCCGGTGTGCGCGGGATCGATGCGCAGCGCCTGCTGGACGGAGTGGATCGCGTACTCGAGGTGGCTCAGGTGCTCGGAGTACCAGCGGCCGATCTTGACCCACAGGTCGGCGGCCGCGGCGCGGTCCTCGCGCTCGAGCTCGTTGACGCGGTTCGTGTACTCGTCGAGCAGCTCCTGCCAGCGGTTCGTCGCGGTGGCGAGGCGCTCGAGCTCGTGCGCCGTGTCGTCGTGGCTGTAGTCGCGCTTGAACGCGGCCTGCAGCACGACGAACGCGCTCTCCTGGTCGCCGATCTCGTTCTCGTAGATCTTGGCGACCTGCGCGAGCAGCCCGATCTGCTGCTCGACGTCGGGCACGATCTCCGAGCGCTCGAGCAGGATCTCGACGAGCTCGGTCCACTTGTACTGCTGCTTGTAGATCGCCTCGAGGCGCTCGCTCGCGACCTGGTTCGTCGGATCCGACGACCGCACGCGCTCGTAGATCGCGGCGGCCTTCGTCAGGTCCTCGACCTTCTCCTCCCACGTCGCGGCGGCCTGCAGCAGCGTCTCGCGGCGCTGCGTCTCGTCGTCGAGCACGAGCGCGCGCTTCTCGAGGACGTCGATCGACTCCTCCCACCTGCCCTCGCGGACGAACAGGTTCTCGAGCGCGGCGAGCGCGCGGAAGTCGGACGGATCGATCGCGATCACGCGGCGCCACGCATCGACCGCCTCGTCGACGCGGCCGAGGACGTCGCCCTCGAGCTGGCCGAGCTGGGCGTACAGCTCGATCGTCTCGTGCTCGTCGACCGAGCCCGCGAGCTGGCCGACGTCGATGATGCGGCGGATCGTCTGGCTCAGCTCGTCCCACGCCTGGGTGGACCGGTAGAGCCGCGCGAGCGACCGCAGCGTCTCGAGATCGTTGCCGTCGATGCGATCGGCGGCGAGCCACGCGTCGAGCGCGTTGCGCTCGCGGCCGAGCTTCTCCTCCCAGGTCTTGCCGAGCTGCTTGTACAGCCGGATCTGATCCTGGTCGCCGGGCGCGACCGCGATCTGGCGCTCGATGATCTCGACGAGCTCTTCCCACTTCTCGCGGCGAGCCGTCAGATCGGCGAGGGCCTGCAGGGCCTGCGGCTCCTCGCCGCGAATGTCGAGCACGCGGCCGAGCAGCTCGATCGAGCGCTCCTCGTCGTTGAGGGCATCCGAGCAGATCCGCGCCATGCGCGCGTAGATGTCGGCCATCTCGGTGTCGGTGTCGGCCGTGTCGATCAGCTTCTCGTAGGTCTCGAGCAGCTTCTTCCAGTCCTCGCGGCGGAAGTGGATCCCTTCGATCGCCTCGAGCGCGCGGCGGTTGCGGCTCTCCTGATCGAGCACGCTCGTGTAGCAGGCGAGCGCCTTGTCGAGATCGCCGAGCGCGTCGGCGAAGATCGCGCCGCGCCGGAAGTACAGCTCGAGCTGCTCGTCCGGATCCTGCGTGATCTCGATGCGGCGGCGGAGGATCTCGGCGAGATCCTCGTACATGCCGGCGTTCAGGTACAGGCGGTCGAGCGCGGCGAGCGCCTCGGCGTCCTTGGCCTCGATCTCGAGCACCCGCAGGTGCGTCTCGACGGCGCTCGCGGCGTCCTGCAGCTCGAACTCGTGGATGCGCGCCATGCCGAGCAACGTGCGCCGGCGCGTCTCCTTGTCCTGTGTCCGCTCGAGCGCGCGTGCGTACGCGCCGACCTGATCGTCCCACCCGGACGTGTCGCCGGCGAGCCGCTCGCTCTCCTCGATCGCGCGCTCCCAGCGCGGATCCTCGACGAGGGCCTCGCGCCACCAGTGGAACGCCTTGACCGCGTCGAACAGCTTCTGCTCGGCGAGCTCGGCGAGCCGCTGGTACATCGACTGGCGATCCGGCCCGACGAGCTTGCCGAGCTGGACCTCGAAGATCGCGTGCAGCTTGCCGAACTCGGCCGCCGCCTCGTACAGCGGCTCGAGCACGGCGCCGATCTCGGTCTGCAGGTGGCCGGCGTGGAACATGCGCTCCAGCTGGCCCAGCGTCGCCTCGTTCGTGGGATGCGCGGTCAGGATGTCGCGGTAGACCTCGACGGCGCCCTTGCGATCGACGAGCTTCTCCTCGAGCGTCTGGCCGAGGCGGAACTGCAGGTCGGCGACCTGCTCGTCGCCTTCGGCCAGCTGGATCTCGCGGCGCAGGATCTCGGTGAGCTCGGGCCACTGGCCGGTCGACGTGTAGAGCCCGTCGAGCGCCAGCACGGCCGGCTTGTTGTCGAACTCCACGTCGAGGATCTTGCGATACGTCGCGATCGCCTTGCCCACGTCGTTGAGCTCCTGCTCGTAGACGCGCGCGAGCCGCGAGTACAGATCGACCTGGCGCGGCACGTCGAGCGACTTGCCGGCCTCGGAGCCGTACAGCTCGGCCAGCGGCTCCCACGACCCGGTGATCTCGGCGAGCCGCTCGATGTGGCCGAGCGTCAGCTCGTTGCCCGAGTCGTCGCGCAGCGCGCGCGCGAACGCGTCGAACGCCGAGTGCGCGTTGCCGATCATCTGCTCGTTGAGCTGGGCGATGCGGTGGAGCAGCGAGACGCGCGCGAGCGGGTCGTCGTTGTGCGTGACCATCACCTCGAGGACGTCGACGAGCTTGCCGTACTCGCCGGCGGTCTCGTAGATCGGCTCGAGCACGCGAGCCGCCATCACCGGCTCGATCCTGCCGTGGACGAGCCCGTCGAGCGCTTGCAGCGTCTCGGCGTGGCTCGGATCCATCTCGAGCGCCTCGCGGTAGCTCTCGATGGCGCGCGCGACGTCGCCGAGGCGCAGCTGCCACAGGTTACCGACGCGGTACTTGAGGCCGACGGTCTCGGCCGAGCTCTCGGACAGCTCGACCTGGCGCTCGAGGTTGCCGAGCAGGTCGTACCAGCGCTCGGCCTGGCCGTAGAGCCGGTCGAGCGACTGGATCGCGGGCAGCTCCTCGGCGTCGAGATCGAGGATCGTCTGGTACGTCTCGATCGCCTTCGCGACATCGCCGAGCTCGCGGTCGTAGACCTGCGCGAGCACGTAGAGCATCCGCTTCTTGTCGTCGGGATCCTCGGCGAGGTCGGCCTTCTTCGCGTAGATGTCCTTGAGCGGCTCCCACCGCGCGAGGCG
>JBLMXA010000855.1:0-2572 GCA_050257515.1 Acidobacteriota bacterium
GTTCGCCGACGTGCCGCAGGCGCGCGCGATCGGCCTGCAGATCGCCGAGGTCGACGACGCGTCGTTCGAGAAGCTCGCGAACGACTCCGACCTCTCGTGGCTCGCGCCGATGCTCGCGGCCGCGCCGCAGCTCGTGATCCTGCACGAGTTGCTCGAGACGTGCAGCGATCCCGGTGCGGTCGTCGAGAAGCTCGTCGCCGCGCTGCCCGAGTCGACGCTGTTCGCGATCACGTACACGAACGCCGACTCGCTGCCGGCGCGGATGATGCGCCGCTACTGGTCGTCGTTCTTCGACTACAAGGCCGTGTTCCTCGCGACCGGCAACCTGACCGCGCTGTGCGCGCGTCACGGGCTCGTGCTCAAGGCGCAGCACCGCGAGCCGATGACACGCACGGTCGGCTACATCGGCGCGAAGCTGGCGCGTCCGGCGCGGCGGCTGGCCGATGTTTCCGTGCCGCTGCGGGTGGGTGCGCTGGTCGGCGTGTTCGGTCGCGCCGCGCGCGAGGCGAGCAAGCGCGAGAAGCTGTCGATCGTGCTGCCGGTGTTCAACGAGGCCCGCTACGCGGCGCAGGTGCTCGACGCGGTGCTCGCGAAGCAGCTCAAGATCGATCGCGAGCTGATCATCGTCGAGTCGAACTCGACGGACGGCACGCGCGAGATCGTGCAGCGCTACGAGGGCCGGCCCGGCGTGCGCGTGATCTACGAGGACCGCCCGCGCGGCAAGGGCCACGCGGTGCGCACGGGCCTCCAGCACGTGACCGGCACGATCGTGCTGATCCAGGACGCGGACTTCGAGTACGACATCGACGACTACGACGCGCTGCTCGAGCCGCTGCTCGAGCGCAAGACGACGTTCGTGCTCGGCTCGCGCAGCCTCGGCCTCGACGACTGGAAGGTCCGCCGCTACGACAAGACGCCGGTGCGCGGCCTGCTGCTCAACTTCGCGCAGGTGATGTTCGCGAAGACGTACAACGCGCTCTACCAGCAGCGCGTCACCGACGTGAACACGATGTTCAAGGTGTTCCGCACCGAGTGCCTCGACGGCCTCGATCTCCACTCCAACGGCTTCGAGCTCGACATCGAGCTCGCGTGCAAGCTCGCGCTCAACGGCAACTCGCCGATGGAGGTCCCGGTCAACTACGTCGCGCGCGGCTTCGCCGACGGCAAGAAGATCCGGTTCTGGCGCGACGCGATCCCGTCCTACGCCGCCTTCTTCAAGTACCGCCTTAAATAGGCGAGCGATCCCGCGGCCTTACCTGGGGACGCTTTCTCCTTTTTCAACCAACCGGACGCGCGTTCCCTTACCGCCACGCGACGCGGGTGACGCGGTAGCTGGAGACAGCCCTGTCGAGCTCGCCGTCGGGGCCGAACGCGAAGAACGCGACCTGCAGGCCCTGCGGCAGGTGCGGCGCCTCGAAGCGCAGGCGCACGCCGCCCGCGGTGTCGGCGATCGAGGCGAGCCGGAGGTGCGTGGTGCCGATCGCGACCTGGACGCCGTGCGGATCGCCCGCGGCCAGATCGAGCTCGACGAACTCGGGATCCGAGATCCACGCATAGGTCGCCGGTGGGACCGCGCCGGTCGCGAGGTCCCAGCGGAACATGTTGAGGTAGAGGCACGGCGGCGGGATCTCGGCGGCGACGAGCTCGCCGGCGGACGCGGCCGTCGCGTCGGGGCGGCACCGCGGCTCGCAGACGGGGTCGGGCGCGACGTCGTCGGGCACGCGCGTGTACCACAGCGTCCACTGCTCGGCGTCGGGCGCGCGCTCGCCGTGGACGCAGGTGTCGCCCGCGACGGCGACGTCGTCGGGATCGATCGGCACGCCGTAACCGTTCGTGCAGCGATCGAACGACTCGAGCACGTCGGTGTAGGCGGGCAGCTCCGGGTCGGCGAGGTCGTACGCCGCGGGCAGCGGATGGTCGTGGCGGACCGCGCGCGCGATCGCGTCGGCGGCGGCCGAGGCGGCGTCGCGATCGACCGCCGCGGGGCCGAGGCGCGGCGCGGTGCGCGACAGCACGACGCTCGCGACCCAGCCGACCGCGAGCACGCCCGCCGCGAGGCGCGGGCGCCACTGCGCCGCCGCGCGCCAGGCGATCAGGATCAGCGCGACGAACGCCGGTGCGAGGTCGAGCAGGTAGCGCGACGACAAGAACGGCGCGCGCAGGTAGTAGACGACCAGCGGTGCGGCGCCGATCAGCGCCCAGGCGAGCAGCCACTGCGGCTCGCGGTCGCGCGGGCCGTCGCGCCTGCGCCACGCGAGCACGCCGAGCACGAGCCCGGCGAGCAGCACCGGCACGTACGCCCACGTGTACGTCGTGAAGTAGTACTCGCGCCACCGCGGCCGTGCCGACTGCCCGTGGTGCAAGTGCTTCGCGTAGAACGCGGTGTGCACGTGGCGGTCGGGGCGATCGAACAGCGCGCCGGCGAGCTCCTCGGCGGCCTCGCCGAGCCCCGCGCGCTGGAACGGATACGAGAACCGCGTCGCGTACAGGTTGCCGGGCAGCGACTGCAGATTCATGTGGTGCCCGAACTCGAAGCCGGCGCCGAACCGCGCCGCGTTCGTCGCGTAGAGCG
>JBLMXA010000856.1:0-5366 GCA_050257515.1 Acidobacteriota bacterium
CACCCCCACCGCTACGTGTTCGAGCGCGACACGTGCGAGAAGCCGGCGAGCAAGGCGGCGCGCTTCCTCGAGGCCGAGCTCGCGAAGGAAGTCTACTTCCTCGCGCGCGAGCAGGCCGACGCCCACACGCGGACGTCGGTGCTGTTCGAGGGCGATCCGGTCGCCGCGCGCGCCCGCGCGTGGCTCGACGAGCACCTGTTCGAGCCGTTCCACGTCGCCGCGCTCGTCCGTCACTGCCACGCGAGCGAGTCGACGGTGCTGCGCGCGTTCCACCGCGCGCACGGCCTCGCCCCGCTCGGCTATGTGCGGCGGCGCCGGCTCGAGCACGCGATGCAGCTGCTCGAGTCCGGGCGCTACGCGGTGACCGAGGTCGCGACGCGCGTCGGCTACGCGAACCCGTCGGCGTTCGCGCAGGCGTTCCGCGACCAGTTCGGCGTCGCGCCGTCGCGCGTGCGACCGCAGCTCGATCCGCGCGCGACGCTGCCGGCGCACGGCGAGCCGCCGGTGAGACGGCGGCGCCGCCGAGGTTGACGGCGGCGCGATGGTCGGCGGTGACGGCGGCGCGGCAGGCTACGCGCATGCGAATCGCGCTCGTCTGCTCGCTCGTCGCCGCGTGCCACTTCGTCGATGCGGTGCCGCCCGATGTCCCGGCCGGCGATTCGCCCGCGCCGCTGCCGCCGACGCCAGCGGGCCAGAACGGCTGGCACTCGCAGGTGCTCTACCTGGTGCTCGTCGATCGCTTTCGCGACGGTGTCCCGGCGAACGACGACGCGACGCACTGCTACGACCCCGGCGATCCGCACGCGTTCCACGGCGGCGATCTCGAGGGCCTGCGCCAGCACCTCGACTACCTCCGCGACGTCGGCGCGACGGCGATCTGGATCACGCCGCCGAACCTGCAGGCGGGCCCCGGCGGCGCGTGCGGCTATCACGGCTACTGGATCGACTACAGCGATCCGGCCGACGACGCGCTCGAGCCCGAGCTCGGCAGCGCCGCCGATCTCGAGCACCTGACGTCCGACCTGCACGCCGCCGGCATGCGGTTCGTGCTCGACATGGTCGTCAACCACGCCGGTGACACGTCGCGACTGCCGCGCCAGCACGCAAACTGGTTCCACGATCCCGCGACGTGCAGCCAGCTCGGCCCGGCGCAGGTGTACTGCCCGGTCGATCATCACCCCGACTTCGCGCAGGAACAGCCGCAGGTCGCCGCGTACCTGTCGGCGCTCGAGGCGCGCGCGGTGACGCGCTACGCGGTCGACGGCATCCGCATGGACACCGCGAAGCACGTGCCGGCCGCGTACTTCAAGGACAGCTTCTTCCCGGCGGTGCGCGCCGCGAACGCCAGCGTGTTCTCGGTCGCCGAGATCTTCGAGGAGGGCTCGACGTCGACGTTTTGGCCGTACCTCGACGCGGGCTTCGACTCGGCGTTTCACTACCCGCTGTACGCGGCGCTCGTCGACGCGATCGGCCATGCCGGCTCGGTCGATCGCGTCGCGCAGGCGGTCGCCGACGGGATCGCGATGGTCGGCCCGGCGCGCGCGCTCGATCTCGTGCTGTTCGTCGACAACCACGACGTGCCGAGGTTCGCGAACCTGCCCGGCTACGGCGTCCCCGAGGACGAGATCCGGCGTCGCCTGATGCTCGCGCTCGATCTGATCTTCACGCTGCCCGGCATCCCCGAGCTCTACTACGGCGACGAGCTCGGCATGTACGGCGCCGGCGATCCGGACAACCGTCGCGACCTGCCGGCGTGGGCGATGGATCCGGCACAACGCGCGCAGCCGCATCCAGGTGCCGCGGTCGCGGGCTCGCAGACGATCTATGCCCGCGTGCAGCGGCTCGCGCAGCTGCGCCGGACCGTGCCCGCGCTCGCCGATGGCGAGTACCGCGAGCTGTGGCGGCAGAACGGCGCGGCGAACCCGAACGTCTACGCGTTCTCGCGCGGCACCGGCGCGGGCTCGCGCATCGTCGTGATCTCGAACGGCGCGCGCCGCACCGGCACGTTGCACATCCCGGTCCACGGGATCGCCGACGGCACGCCGCTCGTGGACGAGCTCGGCGACGGCGCGCCGCAGCAGGTCGCGGTCGCCGGCGGCAAGCTCGTCGTCGATCTGCCCGCGCGATCGGCCGCGATCTACCGCGTCGGGCCCTGAGGGCGCCGGCCGTCACCCCCGACGGCGGCTGCCGCCGTCACGCCCGCGCGCGCGCGTCGGCGCGCCGCAGCAAGTGCGCGTCGCCCGCAGCGGCGGCGCGTGGCTGTCCGCTTGCAACTCGCGCCGGCAATGCGCCGTCCCGCCCGCTGCCTCGCGCTCGTGGCCTGCCTCGCCATCGCCGGTTCGGCCGCCGACGCGTCGGCGGCGCGGCGCCACCACCATCGCAAGCTGCACCGGTACCGCAAGCACGACGCGCCGGTCGAACCGCCCGCGCGCGTCGCGCACGACGATGTCGTCGTCGTGACCGACGATCCCGCCGAGCCTCGCGACCTGCCGGTGGCGGTGCACGAGCAGGTCGCGCCGCGCGCCGCGAGCGAATGGCACCTCGCGATCGGGCCCGACGCGTGGGCGTCCTCGGTCGAGGCGAAGGTCTCGCTCGGCTCGCAGACCGTGACCACCGGCATCGACTTCATGCAGGTCGAGCAGCACGTCCGCTACGGCGTGCCGCTGCTCGCCGAGGCGCGCTACGGCCGGCTATCGCTCGTCACCGACTTCACGTACGGCGTCGTCGACATCGCGGGCGCCAGAGACGTCGGGCCGCTCATGGTGTCGGTGAACGGCACCGCGAGCAGCCTGCAGGTCGACGGCCTCGCCGGCTACCGCGTCACCGGCGACGATCACTCGCTGCTCGCGCTCGAGGCGCGTGGCGGCGTTCGCTACCAGCGCACCTCGATCACCGCATCGCTCGGCGTCGATGGGAGCCCCGCGACGTCGTTCGCGTCGATCACCGGCGGCGCCGACGCGCTGGCGGGCGCGCGCGTGCTCGTCCGGCCGCTCGACTGGCTGTCCTTCTCGGCAGCCGCCGATGCCGGCGTGTTCGGCACGTCGACGACGACGTGGTCGGCCTCGGCCGATACGAGCGTGCGCTTCGCGTCGCGCGTGCTGCTGTCGGTGGGCTGGCGGACGCTCACGACGGACAGCGCGAGCGTGTCGGTCGTGATGCACGGCCCGCGCGCGGCGCTGCAGCTCGTGTTCTGACCATGGCCTCGTGCTTGCTCGAAAGGACCACCATGCACCACGTGTTCTGCACATCTGCGGTCGTGCTCGTCGCGTGCGTCGGGCAGCTGCCCGCACCGCCGCAGCTCGCGGTGACGTCGCCCGAGCGAGGTCTCGTTCAGGGAGACGCGGGCCGGATCACGGTGAAGGGCACCGCGCTGCCCGGTCCGAGCGGCGCGCCCGTCACCGCGGTCACCGTCGACGGCGCGCCGGCGACGCTCGCGGCCGACGGCTCGTTCACCGCCGACGTCGACGTGTCCACCGGCGCGATGCTGCTCGAGACCGTCGCGATCTCCGACGACGGCGGCAAGGCCATCGACGCGCGGGCGGTGGAGGTCGGCCAGCTCCGCCCCGTCGGCACCGAGATCGAGCGGGCCGTCACCGCCACGCTGTCGGCGCAGGCGTTCGCGCGGCTGTCGGCCGCGGCCGGGCCGATCCTCGAGACCACGGACTTCACCGCGCTGCTCGCGCCGCTGCAGCCGATGGTCAGCCTCGGCGACGACCTCGCGAACGTGAAGCTCTCGATCACCAAGCTCGCGATCGGCCACGCGCAGATCTCGCTGACTCCGGTCGACGGCGGGCTGCAGTTCTCCGCCGAGCTCGACGGGCTCGCGTTCGCGGCGCAGGCCGACTACGCGGGCGCGCTCGTCGTCGACGGCTCGACGGCGGTCAGCGCGAACGCCGACCAGGTCACGATCGCCGGCACGCTGCTCGTGACTCCGGCTGGCACCGCGGGCTTCACGACGAAGCTCGGCTCGCCGGCGGTTCGCACCACGAACCTGCAGCTCCACGCCTCCGGCCTGACCGGTCAGGTCCTCGATCTGGTCACGAACAACCTCGGCTCGACGGTCCAGAGCATCGTCACGAGCAGCGCCGAGAGCGCGCTCCAGCCGCTGCTCGACGACGCGCTCGGCGCGCTCGCCGGCCCGCAGCAGCTCGACGTGCTCGGCCTGAAGCTCGATCTCGTGGCGTCGCCGAGCGCGCTGACGTTCACGCCCGCCGGCGCGCTCGTGACGATGAACCTGCAGGCGAAGATCGAGGGCAGCGAGTCGAGCCCGGGCTACATCTTCACGCCGAACGGCACGCCGGCGCTCGACGTCACCAGCGGCATCCAGCTCGCGCTCGCCGACGATCTGCTCAACGAGCTGCTCGCCGAGGTCCACGCGCGCGGCCTGCTCGACGTTCACCTGCGCGGCGACTTCGGCCCGTTCGACACCGCGGACTTCAAGCTCGCGCTGCCGCCGATGATCAGCGCGAACACGGGCGACGGCTCGCTGCGGCTCGTGCTCGGCGACATGATCGCGACGCTCGGCAACCACGGCACGCCGGCGGTCAGCGCCGCGGTCAACGCGTCGGTCGAGCTCGCGATCCTGCGCGGCAACGATCCGCAGCAGATCGCGCTCCAGCTCGGCAAGGCCGAGCTGTTCGTCAACCTGCTCGACCCCCGCGGCGGCGATGCCGGCGGCGCCGACCTGTCGGGCGCCGCGAACGCCGGGCTCGCCGTCCAGCTCGACTCGCTGAGCCAGTTCCTGATCACGGTGCCGCTTCCGGCGGTCGCCGGCGTCTCGCTCGACAGCCTGTCGCTGCGCGGCGACAGCGGCTACGTCGTGGCGGGGGCGCAGATCCACTGATCGGGCGGCGCTCGCATCAGTCCTCGGCGTCCCAATCGATCCGCCGGTTGGGGTCGACCGCCGTGTAGCGCGTGGTCGTCTCGCGGATCTTCCCGAGCGTCTGCTGGCGAAACCGAAACGTCGTCCCGCGCCCGGGAGGCCCCTCTGGCGTCTTCGACACCGAGCCGACGCCCGGCGGATCGGTCCTCTGCGCGAGCTCGTCGACGGCCACCAGCGGTCGTGCCATCGCAACCGTCCGAGGTTCCACCCCGCGACCTGGTTACCACATGCCCGGCGAGCCCTCGCGCTCGCGATCTCGTCGTTGGGCCTTGCCGAGGTCGACGATCGAAATTATAGTTCGGTTTGTTCCGAACGTAGCAAATGACCCGAACGACACATAACATACCGAAATTCAAGGACGCAAAGGACGCCTGGGAGGTGGGGGTGTCGAGCATCGCCCGCCTGTACGGGATCTCGCCGCTCGCCGGAAGGCTGTGGGCGATCCTGTTCCTCGCGACCGAGCCGATGTCGCTGGAGGCGCTGT
>JBLMXA010000857.1:0-13146 GCA_050257515.1 Acidobacteriota bacterium
CCGGCATCGAGCTGATCGCGAACGCGGTGCCGACCTCGGTCAACATCTTCCGTGCGAACACGTACACCGGCGACACGCGGCTGCCCGGCCCGAACACGATGATCGGCTATTTCGGCGTGATCACCTCGGCCGATGGCGCGGCCTACCTGCTCAACGTCGACGACGACAATGCGGCCGACTTCGTCGATCCGATGGCGCCGCTCGGCACGCAGCCGCCGCTCGTGATCGCGCACCAGCTGCGCGACGCGCTGCCCGGCCGCGGCGAGCTCGCGCTGTCGACCGACGGTACGATGCGCCCGGTGTGCGACAACCCCGGCCCCGATCCCGACGCCGGGCTCGGCAACGGCGACGGCGCGCGCGCGACCGCGCCCCCGACCAAGACCGTCCCCAGCGGCTACGTCGCCGGCATCAAGGCCGACGAGCTGCCGGGCATCCGCCAGGTGCTGTGCACCGGCGCCGACGAGACGCGGCCGCTGTCCGAGCTGATGTTCGGCGCGCCGCAGGACGTCCGGGTCGACGAGTTCCCCGACCTGCGCGGCCTGCGCAACGACGAGCAGTGGACGCTGACCTGGCAGGGCACGCTGTCGCAGGATCCGTCGAACGTCGCGATCGACGGCCCGGCGGTGCGCGACGGCCAGATCGCGGTCGACTCGACCGGCATGCACCTCGACGACGCGACGAAGCCGTTCTGCGATGCGGGCGTCGAGCCCTACGACTACGTGCAGCTGCGAGGCTGCGATCCGACGAACGGCAACAACGACTGCCCGACCGGCTACGTCTGCTACGTCCACCCGGAGAGCGCGGTCAGTAACCTCGGCGCGTGCGAGCTCAGCGGCGAGGCCGACCGCCTCGCGAACGCGTGCAAGCCGTTCCTGACGTCGCTGCGGCGGTACACGGTCGGCAAATCGACGAGCGGCGAGCTGCTGCTGCTGCCGCGCAAGCACGTGCTGCGCACCACGCCGGTCGACGGCTGCACGAGCACCCAGCAGTGCACGGACCTCGCGAACTACGCCGCGCAGAACTCGAGCAGCGCGAATCCGATCGATCACACGATCACCGACAACCACCACTGGTCGTGCGAGCTCGATCCGGACCGCGCGCCGGAGCTCGACGCCGGTGGCATGCCGATGAAGCGGTGCGTGCAGACGTGCCCGAGCGGGCAGGACTCCGACTGCTCGACCGGCAGCGTGTGTCAGGGCGGCTACTGCATGGAGGGCGTCGAGCCGCCGCAGGCGTGCGTCAACGCGCCGCAGCGCTACGAGCTGCACGGCGGCGAGGCGTTCGTCGTGGTCGGCACGAAGAGCGGGTACGTCCATCCGATCATCGCGGACGCGACCGGCAACTGCGTGCGCGATCCGAGTGCGAACCCGTTCACGATCGGCCGGATCCCGCTGCGCGCGCCGGCGTGCGATCCGTCGACCGATCCGCTGACCGGCAAGAAGTCGGACGGCACGTACGACGCCAACCCGTGCGAGACGACGGCCAACCAGACCGAGCTGCAAGCGAACTACGTCCCGGGGACGTGCACGCTGAACGATCCGCAGACGAACCTCGTCACGCGCCCGGCGACCGCGATCCGGTTCCGCAACCGCGGCATGACGCTGACGATCGTCGATCCGACGTACCCGGGCGACCAGACGTGCGTCGGCGACCGCATGGGCGGCCTCGGCAACGTGCCGCTGGTCGCCGATGGCTACCAGATCGCGTTCCGGCAGACCGCCGGGTTCACGCCGCTCGCCCTGAGCGTCTCGCCGAGCCTGCCGATCAAGGTCGTCCACCAGCCGGTGACCCCGGCGAGCACGAACGTCAGCGAGGCGTTCTGGATCATCGACGAGGGCGACTTCCTGTCGACCTCGATCAACGCGGCGTCGACGCGCGGCAAGGTGTTCCGCGTCGAGTCGGACGCGCTCGGCACGATCAACGTCCTCGAATAGCGGCCGCCGAAATCTTGCCCCGGGCGCGGCGGCTGCCGACGCTAGGGGCATGTCGCGCGAGCCCGAGCTGTACAAGGACAAGATCGAGGTCAGCCTCGATGGACGCCAGATCTTCTACCTGTTCTTCGGCGGGTCGGTGATCGTGGCGCTGGTGTTCGTGCTCGGCGTCATGGTCGGCCGGCGCGTCGAGGCGCGCGGCCACGTCGAGCGTGCGCACGTCGAGGCCGCGGTCGATCCGCTGGCCGCGCTCGACCGGCTCGAGGGCGGCGCCGGGCTGTCGTTCCAGGGCACGCTGCGCGGCGCACAGCCGCCGGCGACCGAGGTCGAGAAGAAGATCGCCGAGCTCGCTCCGAAGGAGAAGGAGAAGGCGGAGAAGAAGTTGAACCGCCAGGACGCCGAGGTCGCCAAGCCGGAGGCGAAGATCGAGCCGAAGGTCGAGGCGAAGCTCGACAAGAAGGACGGCGACAAGAAGGACGGCGACAAGAAGGACGGCGACAGGAAGGACGGCGACAAGCACGCCGAGGCCGATCGCAAGGACAAGGACGGCGACAAGAAGGCCGACGCGGCGAAGCGGGGCGACGGCGACAAGCACGCCGACGCCGACAGCAAGGACGACAGGAAGGTCGCCGACAAGAAGGATGGCGAGAAGAAGCCGAAGTTCACGCTCCAGCTGTCGTCGTTCCAGGACAAGGCCGAGGCCGACGCCTACATGCAGTCGGTGAAGCAGGCCGGGTTCCAGCCGTACGTCACCCAGGGAGACGTCGACGGCAAGCAGTTCTATCGCGTGCGGCTGGGCTCGTACCGCTCGATCGACGCGGCGAACGACGCGAAGGCCGAGTTCGAGAAGGCCGCGAAGAAGTCGGCGCTGGTGACGAAGCTGTAGGAACGCCGCGCGCCACGCGCGGCGTCACAGCGCCGGCACGTCGGCGACCCACGCCGACGGGTTGCCGTACAGCACGAGCACGAGGCCGGCGTCGCGCGGCCACGGGGTCGGGCGCTCGCCCGGCGGGCTGAACGCGACGGTGGTCGCGCCGTGCAGGCGCGCCTCGAGCAGCGCGCGCGGCAGCGGGCCCTGCGCGATCGCGATGCGGCCGAGCTTGTGCGCGAGCTCGGTCTCGATCTCGGCGTCGGGGCGGCCGTCGCGCGACACGCGGAACGCGCCCGCGCGCGGGACCGACGGCGTCGCGCCGACGAGGCGGACCGCGCGCGGCGGCGCGCCGTCGAGCAGGTCGGAGACCGGCGTGCGCAGCGTGACGTTGCCGGCCTTGCGGCGCAGCAGCGCGAGCGCGGCGAGCTCGCCGCGGCCGAGCGCCTCGGTCCAGTCGCCGAGCTCGTGCGCGAGCCGCGCGATCGAGATCGCCGGCTCGCCGACGAGGTAGAGCGAGTAGAGCAGCGACAGCGCGCGCACCGCCCCAGCGCCGAGCGCCAGCCGCGCGGCGAGCTCGGCGAGCCCGCCGGCGGCATCGGGCGGCGACCCGCGGCGGCCGCCGAGCAGCTGCTCGCCGTACGACGCGTACGCCTCGCGCCACTCGACCTGGCGCACGGTCGGGCTCGAAGGGCGCGTCGCCGCGGGTGCGGCCGGCGCGGCGGCCGGCTGGGCGGCGACCTGGTGCCGCGACGGCGCCGGCGCGGGTGCCTCGGTCTGGAGCTCGGCGCGCGGCTGGCCGGAGCCCGCGATCACGACGCGCCACGGCTGCGACGCGCCCTCGGGGAACCCGAGCAGCGTGATGTCGTCGGAGCCGACGACGAGCTGGGCGAGCGGCATCGGCTCCTGGCCGGGCGCCGGCGGCGTCCACGGCGCGCGCTCGATCGACGTCACCGTGTGCGCGAGGCAGTGCAGGCGAACGAGGCCGCGCCCGGTGACGAGCACGAGCACCGGCGACGTCGGAGCGCTGATCACGCGCTCGATGGCCGAGCCGACGCGGTGCTGGAACGGCCGGCCGTCCGACAGCCGGTAGACGTAGACCTCGTCGCTGTCGGGGCGCGTCGCCCACACGTGGCCGGCGGCGACGCCGACGGTGCGCGGTGGCGGCGGCAGCGGCAGCGCGAGCTTCACGAGCGGACGTGCGGCGACCGCGTCCCACACCTTGAGCTCCTTCGCGAGCCCGAACAGCAGCTGGTCGCGCTCGAGGCCGATCACGAACTCGAACTGCGCGCCGACGTCGATCGCCTGCTGGGCGAGCGCGCGCGGTGCGACGCGCACGATCGCGCAGTGCCGCGAGTCGGGCGCGACGAGCGCGAGCCGCGAGCCGGTGATCGCGCCGAGCCTCGCCGGCACGTCGATCTCGATCTTCGTGACCGGCTCGAGCGACGGCGGATCGCGCAGCGCGATGATCGTGCCGGCGCCGGTGCGCGCGACCTCGACGAGCGTGTCGGGTGGATGGACGAACGCGAGGTCGACGTCGTCGTGGGCGAGCTCGGCCTGACGGCGGCCGTCGCTGGCGAACAGGGTCAGCGCACGCCCCTCCCGCGCGACCACCCACCGCCCGCCGTGCGACGTGACCAGCTGCCGCGTCATCGCTTGAAGCTTCGGATGATCTTGACGAGCCCGTCGAGGACCTCGGGCTCGTCCTTGAGCTGCGGGTTGCCGGGCATCATCGGGCTCTTGCCGGTCCTCATCCCACCGAGCAGGATCGTGCGCTTGAGGTCGTCGTCGGTGACGCTCGCCTGCCACTGCGCGTTCGTGTAATCGCGCGGCTTGGGATTGAGATTCGCGGCGGCCGGGCCGTCACCGCGGCCGTCGGCGCCGTGACAGGTCGCGCACAGGCTGTCGAACAGCGCCCGCGCCTTCGCGTTGCCGCTCGCGGTCGCCTTCGGCCTCGGGCCGGTCTCGGGACGAGCGTTCGGGGATCCGGTGGTCGGCGCCGGCGGCTCCTCGCCCTTGCCGCACGCGGCGACGAGCCCCGAGGCCATGATCGTTACGAACAGCAAAGCGCGCATGCGATGAATCTACTCGTACGGATCCTTGCGCGTCCAGGTGCGCTCGACCCTCGTGCCCTTGACCTCGAGCTTGAGCTCGTACAAGGAGCTCGTACCGTTGCAGTCGACGTCGCCGACCGCCCGCACGATCGCGGACGTGCCGCTCGGATCCGGCACGTACTCGTACGTGTAGCGGTACGGCGTGTCGATCGACAAGCTCAGCGCGTGCCAGCCCGGCGTGTCGAACGTGTGCGAATCGGGCTCGCACGTGCCGCCCTGGTCGCAGCACGACGGCTGCGGCGTCGGCCCGGCGGGCAGCGGCGGCACCTTGCCCGTCGCGGTCACCGCGTCGGTGACGCGATCGGCGAGGTAGTCGAGCACACCGTCGGCCTCGCGCGCGCGCTGCTTCGCCGTGCACGAGCGCTTCGCGATCGGGCAGGTCGCGACCGCGCACAGCCCGACGAGCGCGAGCGTGTAGCGCAGCCGCTTCCACCACACGTTCATCGACCCTCCGACAGCGCGCGCACGAACGCGCCGAGCTGCGCGCGCTCGGCCTGCGAGAGCGTGATCTTCTTGAGCGCGGGATCGACGATGCTCGGATCGGCGCCCTGGCCGGTGCCGCCGGCGAGGTGCCAGTCGATCGCGGCGTCGAGCGTCGTCGCGCTGCCGTCGTGAAAGAACGCGGGCCGCAGCGCCGCGCCGCGCAGGGTCGGCGTCGCGAACGCACCCTGCTGCGCCGGATCGACGCGGCCGCGGCCCTCGTCGTGCGACGCGACGAGCCCGAGCCGGTGGTAGCCGAGGTCGGTGTAGAGCGGCGGTGGGTGGCACACCGCGCACTGCGCCTTGCCGGTGAACAGCTGGTAGCCGGCCTTGAGCTCGGCGGGCGGCTCGCCGGAGCGCTCGGCGCGATCCCACGGCGCGTCGCCCTCGTAGCGGGTGACGACGTACGCGGCGAGCGCCGCGAGCGCGGTCTCGGGCGTGGCGCCGCCGGCGCGCGCGAGCTGCGCCGAGACCTGCGGATCGGCGGCGAGCACCTGGAGCGCCGCCGCGAGGTCGCCGAGCTGGCCGGGCACGTGCGCGGTGAGCTGCGCCTCGAGCGTCGGGTAGCGGCCGCCCCAGCCGAACGCCTTCTTCCACGCGAGATCGACGAGCGCGGGCGACCGCCGCAGGTTCAGCTGCCCGGTCACCGTCGGCTGGCGCGTCCCCGAGAAGCCCTTCGCGGGATCGTGGCACGTCGTGCACGCGAGCTTGCCGGTCGTCGCGAGCCGCGGGTCGCGGAACAGCACCTCGCCCGCGGCGACCAGCTCGGGCGTCGCGCCGGTCGCGGGCAGCGGCGGGAGTCCCTTCGGCACCTCGGGCAGCGGCGCGGGCGGCGGCAGCTCGGCGGTCGCCGCGTCGCCCGCGGCCGCGTCGCCCGCGGCCGCGGCGTCCTTCTTCTGCGCCGGCTCGATCGTCTTGCTCTTGTTCCCGCGCGGACAGCCGGCGAGCACGAGCGCGAGGAGAACGGCACGACGCACGCGGGCAGCCTACCGCGAAGTGCCGCGGTGCGCTGGCGGAACCCGCAGCTCGGAGCGGCGATCGGCGGCGGCGGCGATCTGGTTCCGCAACGCCTCCGCCTCGGCGTCGCGCCCGAGCTGGCGCAGCGCGAGCGCGCGGCCCTCGAGCGCGTCGAGATCGTGCGGCGCGCGCTCGCTCGCCTGCTCGAACAGCGCCAGCGCCTCGGCCGCGCGCTCGAGCGCGAGCAGCGCGTCGGCCTTACCGAGCTCGGCGCGATGGCGATGTGGCTCCGACCGCGCGGCGCGCTCGTAGCTCGCGATCGCGTCGTCGAAGCGCTGTGCGAACGCGAGAGGCGGTTCCCGCAACACGTCACCATCCGCGTAGCGGACGGTGTTTCTTCGCTCGCGCGCGAATACTTGATGAAGGTCATCCGCGCCGCCATCAAGGCCGCGCACAAGCCGACGTTTCGGGTCTGCGAGCTCAACGTGCTCGGCAACCACGCGCACCTCCTCACCGAGGCGCTCGACGCCCAGGCGCTCGCGCGCGGCATGCAGGGACTCGAGGTCCGGCTCGCGCGGCGGTTGAATTCCGCACTGAAGCGGCGAGGCACGCTGTTCGCGCAGCGCTACCACGCGCGCATCCTGACGACGCCGCGCGAGGTGCGGAACTGCCGCCGGTACGTGCGGCTCAACCGCAAGCACCACGCCGCCGAGAAGAAGTTCGCGCGCGCGTGGATCGACCCGTGCTCGAGCGCGGCGTGGTTCGCCGGCTGGGCCGAGCCGATCCGCGTCAACACCGGGTGGAAGCACGCGCTCGTCACCATGGAGCCCCCGGTCGCGCGCGCCGAGACGTGGTTGCTCGCCGTTGGCTGGCGCCGCCACGGCCCGCTCGCGTTCGACGAACGCCCGGCGTGACACAATCAACCGATGGATGACATCGTTGCGGAGTTGCTTGCGACCACCGGCGCGCTCGGCGTCTGGGTGCTCGGCGCGATGGTGGTGGCGAACAACGAGCAGCACAACGAGGTGCTCGCCGCCGCGGCGAAGGATCCGTCGATCCGCCCGCCCATGAAGGTGCTCCTCGAGAGCGAGGCGTACTTCGATTTCGTCGACAGGCAGATCTTTGCGGCGCCACTCAGCTCTGCAATCCTCGTCATCGCCTTCGATGACCGCTCGTCGCTCGGATTGATCAGGCTCCGCGTTCGCCACGCCAAGGAAGCGATCGAGCGCGCACTCGCACGCTAGCCCGCCAGCACCGGCACCTCGTCGAGCACGCGCAGCGCGTTGCCGCCGAGGATCTTCTCGAGCACGCGCGGCGGGATGCCGCGGCGGGACAGCGCGACCGTCAGGTTCGGCAGCGCGGCGACGTCCTCGAGGCCCTCGGGAGGCACGACGAAGCCGTCGAAGTCGCTGCCGAGCGCCGGGACGTCCTCGCCCGCGACGTCGATGACGTGCTGCACGTGATCGACGACCGCGTCGAGCGTCGCGCCGCCGAGGTACTGGCGCGCGAAGATGATGCCGACGCAGCCGCCGGTGGCGGCGACCGCGCGCAGCTGGTCGTCGTCGATGTTGCGCCACATGTCGTGCACGCCCGACACGCCGGTGTGCGAGACCATCACCGGCTGCTTCGCGATCGCGAGCGCGTCGAAGAAGCCGTGGCGGCTCACGTGCGCGAGATCGACGATCACGCCGCAACGCTCGCACTCGCGCACGACGTCGAGGCCGAACGCGGTCAGCCCGCCTTCGCGCTTCGGCTTCCGCGACGTCTCGCCGAGCGCGTTCGGCCACAGGTGCAACAGGCCAAGGTAGCGCACGCCGCGCCGCGCGAACAGCTCGATCGCCTCGAGCTTGCCGTCGAGCGCCTGGCCGCCCTCGATGCCGCCGAGCGCCGCGACGCGGCCCGCGGCCTTCGCGGCGCGCACGTCGGCGCCGGTCTTGGCCCAGCACACCTCGCCGGCGTGGCTGGCGATCGCGGCGTCGAGCGCGTCGATCTGCACGCTGACCGCGCGCGCGTCGCTGCCCTTGACGTAGGGCAGGGTCCAGTAGCTGAAGAACTGCGCGGCGACGCCGCCGTCGCGCAGCCTCGGCAGATCGACGTGGCCGAGGATGTTCGTGCGCCGCGGCATCACGCGCTCGTGGCGCGCGGCGAGGTCGTAGCCGAGCTTGGCCATCAGCTTCGCGGTGTCGGCGTGGAGGTCGATCACCGGGAACTCGGCGTGAAACGCGCGGGCCTCGTCGAGGGTCAGCACTGGCTTGCGCGACTAGCGTACACTCGATCGGCGGTGGAAGAAGATCTCCGAGCCCTGCTGCGTGCCGTCAGCGAGTCGAACGCGCGTAGCGAGCAGATGGTCGCCGAGCTCGCGAGCGTGATCGAGACGCTGCTGCAGATCCTCCGCCAGAAGGCCGAGCTCGGCGAGGGCCACCTGCGCATGATCGAGAAGCTGCGCAGGCACGCGAAGCTCGCGACGACGCCGAAGATCGATCTCGACAACACGAGCGACAAGTACGAGCTCGAGAGCAAGCCGATCGACTGCGAGAGCCTGATGCACCTCTGCCACGGCCGCTGCTGCGGGTTCGAGGTCGTGCTGTCTCGCCAGGATCTCGCCGAGGGCAAGCTCGAGTGGGTGATCGACAAGCCGTATCACCTGCCGCACAAGCCGACCGGCTTCTGCATCTACCAGGACAACGACACCGGCTTCTGCGGCAACTACCAGCACCGGCCGGCGACGTGCCGCCGCTACGACTGCCGCGACGACAAGCGCGTGTGGCTCGACTTCGAGAACCGGATCCCGGCGCCGATGCCCGAGACGCTCGTCACGATCCGCCGCGGACCCAGAGGCGGCGAGCCGCCGGGAACGTGATCGGCGACACCGCCGAGGCACCCACCTGATCACGGGCGGCGCCGGCGGCTTCACGGCGTGGGTCGGCGCGGGCGGGCGGTGATCAGCGCGCGGACGCGCGCGGAATCGCCTGCCAGCGATCGCGCGCGACCTCGAGCACGGCGAGCGCGGCGTCGACGCGGTTGAACGGCGGCATCACGTACGCGCCGGCGACGCGGTGCTTGACCGCGGCGAGCGCCTCCTGCGCGATCTGGATGCCCTCGGCGCGCGCGGCCGGGCCCTGGCCGACCTTCGCCATCCGCTCGCGGTACTCCGCCGGGATGCTCATGCCGGGCACCTCGTTGTGAAGGAACTCGGCGTTGCGGTGCGACGCGAGCGGCAGGATGCCGACCATCACCGGCAGCCCGAGCGGCGCGGCGTCGTCGAGGAACCGCTCGAGCGTGCGCGGATCGTAGACCGGCTGGGTCATCACGAGCTCGGCGCCCGCGGCCTTCTTGTCCTCGAGCCGGCGCAGCTCTCGATCGCGGTCGTGCGCGGCGGGCTCGGCGCCGGTCGCGAGCACGAACGCGGTCGGTTCGCACTCCTTGCCCGACGGATCGACGCCGGCGTTGAGGCCGGACGCGATGCGCAGAAGGCCGATCGAGTCGACGTCGTAGACCGGCGTCGAGAACGGGTAGTCGCCCATCTTCGGCGGATCGCCGGTGATGATGACGAGGTTCTTGAGGCCGAGCGCCTGCGCGCCGAGCAGGTGCGCGACGAGCCCCAGGAAGCTGCGATCGCGCGCGCACACGTGCAGGATCGGCTCGACGCGGGTCTCGGCGGCGAGCCGCGCGCACACCGCGAGGTTCGCCATTCGCGCCGACGCGCGCGGGCCGTCGGCGATGTTGACGATATCGACGCCGCCGTCGAGCAGCGCGGTGACCGCGGCCTTCGTCTTGCCGAGATCGAGCCCGGTCGGCGCGGTCAGCTCGACCGACACCGCGAACTCGCCGCGCGCGATCCGCGCGCCGAGCCGGCTGCGCTGCGCGAGCGGCGTCTTCGCCGCCGGAGCCGGCGTGTGCAGCTGGATGATCGGAGACGACTTCGTCGCCGCGGCGCGCTCGTCGAGCTTCTCGCCGCGCAGCATCCGCACCGCGCCGAGCATCGCGCGCGTGTGCTCGGGCGTGGTGCCGCAGCAGCCGCCGACCGCGCGCACGCCGCTCTTCAGCATGCGGCGCGCGAACACGCCGAAGTGCTCGGGGTTCGCGACGTACAGCGTGCGGCCCTCGACGGAAGCGGGCAGCCCGGCGTTCGGCTGCGCGATCACCGGCTTGCCGCGGCCGACCATGCCGGTGACGACCTGGTACATCTCCGCCGGGCCGATCCGGCAGTTGCCGCCGATCACGTCGGCGCCGGCGGCGATCAGGCGGTCGGCGATCTCGCCGGGCCCTAGGCCACCGTCGCTGCGGCTCTCGCTGTCGAACACCATCATCGCGATCACCGGCACGCGAGGGCCGCGCTCCTTCGCGACGTGGATCGCCTCCTCCATCTCGAGGATCGACGTGAACGTCTCGAGGATGATCGCGTCGACCCCGGCGAGCACGAGCGTGTCGATCTGCTCGGCGAGCGCGAACCTGGCGAGCCGGCGCTCGGCGGCGGTCGCGATGCCGAACTTGACGCCGGTCGGGCCGACCGCGCCGCCGACGAACGCCTTGTCGTCGGTCACCGAGCGCGCGATCTCGACCGCGGCGCGGTTGATCGCGGCCGTCTGGTCGGCGAGGCCGTGCCGCGCGAGCGCGATCCGGTTCGAGCCGAACGTGTTGGTCTCGACGAGATCCGCACCCGCCGCGACGTAGTCGCGGTGCACCGTGCGGATCAGCTCGGGGTTCGACAGGTTCAGCTCGTCGTAGCTGCGCGTGTGCAGGACGCCGCGCTCGTAGAGCAGCGAGCCCATCGCGCCGTCGAGCAGGATCGGCCCTGTCGCGATCGCCTCGGCGAGCGTCCTCATGCGCGGAATGTACGCCCGGGGAAGCCCGCGTTGCCGAGCGCGCGCCGCACCTCGCGGAACGCCGCCGCGCGGCCGACCTGCGCGAGGTGGCCGCCGTCGAACCACAAGACGTCGCTGCTCCAGTGCCTCGCGAGCTGCGCGGCCTGGTCGGGCGGGGTGATGCGATCGCCCTTGCCGGCGATCACGAACCGCCGGCCCGCGGGCACGAGCGGCGGGCGCGCGAGCGGCGAGTGGACCTCGTACGCCTCGGCGATCAGCTCGACGGTGATGCCCGCGGCGATCGCGCGGCGGCGCACCGGCGAGTCCTCGCCGTGGTTCCACATCAGGTGCGCCATCGACACCGCGGGGATCATCGCGACCGCGAAGTCGAGCGGCTCGATCGTCGCCCACAGCGCGGTCGTGTAGCCGCCGAGGCTCATGCCCATCGCGCCGATCGCGCTCGTGCCGCGCGCGCGCAGGAACATCGCGAGCGCGCGCAGGTCGTAGATCGCGTGGCCGAAGCCCTCGTTCGTGCGCACCGGGTTCGACGACGGGAAGTTCGGCAGCATCGCCGCCGCGACGCTGCCCGCCTTCGCCGCGCGGAAGCCGTGAAACGGCAGCTGGAACACGACGACGTCGTAGCCGTGCTTGAGCCAGTACGGCACGACGAACGCGCGCTCCTCGATCCAGTAGTTGCCGCCGCCCCAGCCGTGGATCATCACGATCGTCGGGCGGCCGCGATCGGACGTCCACCACCGGGCGTACGCGGTGCCGTTCTCGGCGTGGGCGAGGTAGACGTCGCGCGAGTCGCGCAGGAAAGGCTCGTAGTCGGAGCGGAACGACAGGTCGACGATCTGGGTGCCGAGCGGACCGTCGCCCGCGGGCTGGAGCTGCACGTCCGGCAGCTGCGGTACTGGAAAGAACGGCGAGGGCAGGCCGAGCGTGCCGTCGCGGTAGCGCCGCGCGGCCTCGACGATCAGCGCGCGCGCGCCCTCGTGGATCCGCGGTGTGCGCGGCGCCATCCGGCGCTCCATGAAGCGGAGCGCGCCGCGATCGATCGCGGAGCTTGCCCTCGACAGCATGGAACGCACGCCTCGACCGTACCGCAATTCGTAACCCCGGGCGAATGAATGAAAATCGCGCTACACCGTCTCCATGCAGGTGCGCGTAGCTCTCGCGGTCGTCCTCCTGGCGACCCCGGCCGTGGCCGATACGTTCGGCGGGTTCTCGGGGGTCGATCGACCCTACCTGGTCAACCAGGATCGCGTATGCCAGCCGCTGTCGGTCGCCGCCGGCAGCGCGACCGGTGCGCCGAAATGCGAGAAGGCGCCCGCCGACGCGGTCGCGAACCTGTCGATCAAGCCGCCGGTCGAGCAGAGCGGGGCGAGCGCGAGCTTCACCGCGAGCGCGCAGGGCAAGACGCTGACCGTCGCGCGCAAGGACGGCAGCCCGGTGGTGACGTGGAACGCCATCGATCCGATCGGCAAGGTCGTCGCGGTGTACGCGAGCCAGTACGAGGATCGCGTCGCGGTGGCATACACGACGCGGCGGCTCGGCAAGGAGGTCACGGACGTCGTCGCGTTCGAGCTGGTGAAGACCACGGGCACGAGCGGCACGCCGCAGACAACGGCGACCACGACCACGACCACGACCACGACCACGACCACGCCGGTGACCGACGATCCGAAGGTCACCGCCGCGGTCGCCGCGGCGCGCAAGGCGAGGACGCTCGCCGCGTGGAAGAAGGTGATCGCGCTCGCGCCGGCGCAGAGCGAGGCGCTCTACGAGATCGCGGCGCTCGAGCTCGCCGGCCGGCATCGTCCGGAGTCGATCGCCGCGCTCGAGGAGCTCGCGAAGAGCACGCGCGCCGACGCGATCGAGTGGCTCGTCGAGGCGCGCTTCGATGCCGCGTTCGCCGCGCTGCGCGCCGACGCGAAGTTCCGCGATGCCGTCGGCCTCGATCGCCCGGCGAAGACACCGTACGAGCGCCT
>JBLMXA010000858.1:0-5749 GCA_050257515.1 Acidobacteriota bacterium
CGAGCTCGTGGTGCTCGCGGCGGTACGCGGCGTGCTGGTCGAGCCACGCGGCGTGCGCGACCTCGCCGCGCCGCACGGCCTCGCCCATGTGCGCGCGCACCTCGTCGGGCACGTAGAAGAACTTCTGCGGATCCCATCCGAGTGCCTGCTTGGTCGCCGCGACCTCGGCCTCGCCCAGCGGCGAGCCGTGCGCGGAGCTGGTGCCCGCCTTCTTTGGCGAGCCGTAACCGATCGTGGTCCTGACCACGATCAGCGACGGCCGCTCGGTCTCCGCCCTCGCCGCCGCGATCGCGCCCTCGATCGACCCGAGATCGCGGTCGCCGTTCTCGACGTGCTGGACGTGCCAGCCGCACGCCGCGTAGCGCGCGCCGACGTCCTCGCTCATCACGAGCGACAGCGGGCCGTCGAGCGTGACCTGGTTGGCATCGTAGAGGAACACGAGCTTGCCCAGGCCGAGGTGGCCCGCGATGCTCGCGGCCTCGCACGCGACTCCTTCCATCACGTCTCCGTCCGAGACCAGTGCGTACGTGTGATGGTCGATGATCTGGTGCCCGGGCCGGTTGAACAGCCTCGCGAGGTAGCGCTCCGCGAGCGCCATGCCGACCGCGTTCGCCGCGCCCTGGCCGAGCGGACCGGTCGTCGCCTCGACTCCGGGGGTGAGGTGCCACTCGGGGTGGCCCGGCGTCTTGCTGCCCCACTGCCGGAAGCTCTTGAGATCGTCGAGCGACAGATCGTAGCCGGTGAGGTGCAGCAGCGAGTACAGCAGCATCGAGCCGTGGCCGGCCGACAGCACGAAGCGATCGCGATCGAACCACTGCGGCGCGCGCGGGTCGTGCTTCAAGTGGCGCTGCCACAGCGTGTACGCCATCGGCGCGCACCCGAGCGGCAATCCGGGATGTCCCGAGTTCGCCTTCTGGATGGCATCGATCGCGAGCGTCCGGATCGTGTTGATCGACAGGCTCGGAAGGTCGGTCGTCATCGGCGAGCGGACCCTAGCACGGTGGTACGATGCCCACGATGCGGAGCGCCCCTTCCCTAATCGTCCTCGGTATCTGCGCCTGCGGCGGCGCAAAGCCGACTGCTGCTCCGAGCCCCAGCGCGAGCCCGAGCCCGATGCCGACGCCGACTCCGGTCGCCCAGCCGGCTCCGCCGCCCGCGCCGGCTCCGACGCCCGAGCCGGCCAAGCCGTTCACGGTCGCCGACACTCACGAGCCCGAGTTCTACCCGCCGGCCGCGAAGGCCGTCGGCGTCGGTCAGACGATCAGCTTCTCGACGTCCGTGATCGATCAGGACCTCGACGAGACGCGCGTCGAGGTGACGCGCATGCCGCCGTCGGCGAGGTTCGACGCGATCACGCAGACGATCACGTGGACGCCGACGAAGGCCGAGCAGACCCCGGACAAGCCCGGCACCGCGCAGTTCGAGCTCACGATCACGCAGCCGGGGCGCGGCAAGACGATCAAGAAGGAGGTCGCGTTCCGGGTCGCGAGCCATCTGGTCGCGGCGCCGACCGCGGCGAAGCAGTCGCCGATCATCGAGACGCTGCTGCTCGTGCACGACGCCAGACGGCTCGAGCAGGTCAACAAGGACTGGCCGCTCGACAGGCTGCTCGAGGTCGGCGCCGACACGTTCAGGCTCCAGATCCCGGTCGACAAGCGCGCGCTGATCAAGACGAAGCTCGACGGCAAGACCGCGTACAAGCAGCTGCTGTCGCAGCTCGCGATCACGCACGGCAACCCGCGGCTCGATCCGAGCAAGCCCGAGTTCGACAAGGCGGCGTTCGGCGATCCGAGGAGCTGGAAGATCGTCGCGTTCCGGCCGCGCATCGACAAGGCGTGGACCGAGCTGCGGGTCGTGTACCAGGCGGTCAAGGCGCCCGAGCCGGTGTTCGCGATGTTCCGGCTGCGGCCGGTCGTCGAGTACGTGCCGGCGCTGCCGCGCCCCGACGAGGAGCGCGACGCGAACAACAAGATCTTCCTCGGCATGGTCGCCAAGCGCCTGATGAAGGACGGCGGCGTCAACCAGGACTTCGTCAAGCACGTCGCCGCGCACGCCAAGGCGGTGTCGGCGCTGATGACCGACGTGATGACGTTCGACGACACGAAGACCAAGCCGTACCTGCACGGCTTCGAGATCGGCATCGCGCTCGAGGGCCGCATGGGCGGCGGCTCGGCGCGCGGCGCCGACGGCAGCTACACGTCGGGCGACGGCTGGGCGTGGAGCGCGATGAAGCCGTTCCAGACCTCCGACGGCGCCGGCCAGGCCTACGTCAACGTCGCGATCCCGGGGTTCTGGACCGAGGCCGTCGCGAGCAAGGACGGCAAGACGTGGGTGCCGAAGTGCGCGCCGAGGTTCGACGCGAACGATCCGCAGCACGTGCCCGGGTACGAGATCCTGTGCCGCAAGACGCTGGGCTTCGTCGACCTGCCCGCGATGCGCTCCGGCAAGCCGTCCAACGGCAAGATCGACGCGAACAACCTCTACTTCGAGCACAAGAAGAGCTGGAGCGTCGAGCAGCTCGCGCTCGAGGACGGCCGCCGCGACCTCGGCGAAGAGAACGGGATGACGTGCTCGCAGTGCCACATCCGCAACTTCGGCATGCACGACTACGGCGATCCGGCGAACGTCGATCCGTCCAAGGGCACGCCGAAGGCGCCGAACCACGCGCTGCCGGCCGTCAACTTCCAGATCATCCCGTCGGCGACCGCGGCGTGGGAGCCGTTCACGCTCGAGTTTCTCCAGCACCAGGAGTGCCGCGGCAAGATGCTGCTCGAGCAGTACCTCGGCGCCGATGCGGCCAAGGGCCTCACCTGCCCCCTCGCCAAATAGGGGACGCTTTCTGCTTTTTCAACCATGCTTGCGGCGCGCCCCCATCAATCTCACCACTTGAGTGGGGACGTTTTCTCCTTCTTCAACCGAGGCGCGCAAACAGCCGGTGTCCGCCCCCGCGTGACAGGCGAAGTTGAAGAAGGAGAAAGCGTCCCCAGGCAAGTGCGCGCAACTGTTGGGGGCGCGTGGCAGCTGGGGTGAAGAAGGAGAAAACGTCCCCGGCGGTCACCGCCGGCGGCTGGGCGGCCTTCACGGACGGCGGCGCGGCGCCGCGGTGGGTGACGGCCGCGCGGGTGGTGATGGTGATCGCGCTCGCCGCGACGATCCCGGCCATCCTCGGCGTCGAGCATGGCAATCGCCTGGTGTGGACGATCGCGATCGCGGCCCTGCCGTTCTTCTGGATGACCGCCGGCTACCACGTGTGGCGGCGGATCTGCCCGCTCGCGGTCGCCGGACAGCTCGGCCGCCTGCTCGGCCGCCCCGGCGCGCGCAAGATGGGCGACTGGATGGGCAGGCACTACCTCCACGTGCAGCTCGCGCTCATGGTCGCGTGCCTGTCGCTGCGGCTGGTCGCGACGAACGGCAGCGACGTGTGGCTCGCCGGCTTCCTCGGCGCCGTCGTGCTCGCCGCGATCGCGACGTCGCTCGTGTACGGCGGCAAGACGTGGTGCAACTTCGTGTGCCCGGTCGGGCTCGTCGAGAAGATCCACACCGAGCCCGCGCGCTCGGCGCACGGCACCGGCGCGCTGACGTCGCAGTGCGCGCCGTGCGTCGCGTGCAAGAAGCACTGCCCCGACATCGATCTCGAGCAGGGCTACTGGAAGGAGGCGAGCGAGCCATCGCGCCGCCTCGCCTACTTCGCGTGGCCGGGCATCGTCGTCGGCTTCTACGTCTACTATTACCTCGTCGCCGGCAGCTGGGCGTACTACTTCTCCGGCCGCTGGGCGTACGAGCGCGACCTGCCGGCCAAGGCGCTCGACGCCGGCTTCACGTTCCTGCCGGCGATCCCGCGCGTGGTCGCCGCGCCGCTCACGCTCGTCGCGTTCGGCGCGGCGAGCTACGTCGTGTTCGCCGCGATCGAGCGCGGCGTGCTCGCCGTCAAGAAGCTCGATCCCGCACGCGTGCGCCACGTCATGCTCGCGCTCGCCGGGCTGCTCGCGTTCAACGCGTTCTACTGCTTCGCCGGCCAGCCATCGCTCGATCGCCTGCCGGCGTGGGTCGTCACCGGCTGGGGCATCGTCGTCGTGTTCGCATCGACCGCGATCTTCGCGCGCCGCGTGTCGCGCCGCGAGGACGCCTACGTGCACGAGAAGTTCGCGCAGAAGATCCTCCAGAAGTGGGAGTGGGGCGACGCGCCGCCGTCCGAACGCCTCGAGGACATCTACCTGCTTCACACCGAGCGCACGAAGCAGCGCGAGGCGCGGCTGCGCGCGTACAAGGAGACGCTGCGCGAGATGGTCGCCGACGGCCTGCTCACCCGCAACGAGCTCGTGCTGCTCGACAGCCTGCGCGCGCAGCTCGGCATCTCCGACAAGGATCACGGCAAGATCGTCGGCGAGCTGTCGGGCGAGGAGCGCCAGCTGTTCGATCCCGCGTACCACGGCTCGATCGAGCAGCGGCTCGCGAGGCAGCAGTACCGCAAGGAGCTCGAGCGGATCGTCGTCGAGGCGGCGCGCGCGGGCACCGCGCCATCGGCGGCGACGCTCGCGGCGCTGCGCAGCGAGCGCGGCGTCGGCGAGCCAGAGGAGGCCGCGGAGCTGGCGCGCATCCTCGCACCGGGCGGGCCGATCGCGGCGATCTTCGACGGCGAGCTCGCCGAGATCCGCCAGCTCGTCGCCGCCGCCGAGGTCGCGCACCACCCCGGTGACGGCTCCTCCGAGTCGGCGAGCCTCGCGCTGCTGCGCCACCTCGCGGTGCGCCGCGCGCGCGACCACCTCGCGCACGCCGAGGGCGTGCTCGCGGTGATGGGCCAGCCCGCCGCGCAGCAGCAGGCCGTCGCCGAGCTCGCCGCGCGCCTGGGCCGCGCCGGCGAGGCACCGCTCGAGCTCGCGCCGCTGCTCGCGAACGCGGGCGACTCGTCGCGCCACCTTCGCGCCGCGACCGCGATCGCGATCTCGCGGTTCGAGGACGAGCCGGCGCGCGCGCGGTTGGTCGCGCTGCTCGACGACCCCGAACCGATCGTGCGCGAGGCCGCGGTGCGCGCGATCGGCGCGAACAGCCGGCTCACCCGCGAGCTGCTCGCGAAGGTGCTCGACGATCCCGATCCGCGCGTGCGCCACGCCGGGGTGTTCGCCCAGACCAAGGGCGGCGGCGGCACGCCCACCGCCTACGCGACGCTCGACGCGAACGCGGCGATGGCCTCGCTGACGACGGTCGAGAAGATGATGCTGCTCCGCCAGGTGCCGATGTTCGCCGAGCTCGACGCCGAAGATCTCGAGGAGCTCGCCGCGGTCGTCGAGGAGAAGCACGTCGACGCCGGCACCGAGCTGTTCCGCGAGGGCGAGACCGGCGACGCCGTCTACCTGATCGTGCGCGGCCGCGTGCGCGTGCTCGTCGCTGCCGGCGGCGCCGAGAAGACGATCGACGACCTCGGCCCCGGCTCGTGCATCGGCGAGATGGCCGTGCTCGACGCGTCGCCGCGCTCGGCGACCGTACGCGCGCTCGAGCGCACGCGCGCGCTGCGTGTCCCCGCCGAGGGCTTCAGGCGCGTGCTCGCCGACCGCCCCGAGATGAGCCAGGTGATCGTGGTCGACCTGGTGCGCCGGCTGCGCGGGATGATGGCGCAGGCGGCGCGGGACGAGTGATGCGCGCGGCCCTCGTCGCGTGCGCCGTTGCCGGCTGCGGACGGCTCGACTTCGATCTGCGCCGCGCGTGCACGGCGCCGGTCGGCCACGACGAGGATGGCGACGGGATCGACGAC
>JBLMXA010000859.1:0-9104 GCA_050257515.1 Acidobacteriota bacterium
CTCGTCGATCCCGCGGCCGAGGCGCCGCTGACGCGCCTGTTCGAGGAGCTCACCGGCCAGACGTGGGATCCGCGCGCGGCGAGCCGGCGCGCGCGCCTCGAGGTGATGGCGGGCGCGCTGCACAGCGAGCTCGCGCGGCTCGTCGAGATCGCCGCGCGCGCGTGCGGCGCGAGCCCGGCGTGTCGGGACTACACGCGCGCCGAGATCGCGGCCGCGCTCGCCGAGATCCTCGCCGGCTACCCGACCTACCGCACGTACCTGCGGGCGGGCACGACGAACGAGCTCGATCGCGCGCGCATCGCGTCGGCGGTCGCCGCGGCCAGCGACGCGAAGCCGGAGCTCGACCGCGACCTGCTCGCGTTCCTCGAGGCGGCGCTCGCGTTCGAGGTCAACGCGCCCGACGCGCTCGACTTCGCGGTCGCCGCGCAGCAGGTCACCGGTGCGATCGTCGCGAAGGGCGACGAGGACACCGTGCTGTACCGCCAGATCCGGCTGCTGTCGCGCTGCGAGGTCGGCGCCGAGCTGCGCTGCTTCGCGCACGCGCCCGCCAGCGTGCACCACGCGCTCGCGTCGGGCTGGCCGCGCTCGCTGCTCGCGACCTCGACGCACGACACCAAGCGCGGCGAGGACGTGCGCGCGCGGATCGCGGCGATCTCGGAGGTGCCGGACGAGTGGGCGGCGGCGGTGCGGCGGTGGCACGCGGCGGCGCGCCGGCACTGGGCGGTCGTGCCCGACGGCGTGCTCGAGTACACGTGGTGGCAAGAGCTCGCGGGTGCGTGGCCGCTTCCGCTCGAGCGCGCGCGCACACACGTGCACAAGGTGGCGCGCGAGGCGCGTCTGCGCACGAGCTGGCACCACCTCGACGGGGAATACGAGGCCGCGCTCGATCGGTTTGTCGACGGCATCTACGGCGACACCGATCTGATCGCCGACATCGCGCGGATGTCGGCGGTGCTCGCACCGCACGGCGATCGCAACTCGCTCGCGCAGCTGCTGATCAAGCTGTGCGCGCCCGGCGTGCCCGACTTCTACCAGGGCTGCGAGCTGCGCGACGACAGCCTCGTCGATCCCGACAACCGCCGCGACGTCGATCTCGGCCTGCGCCGCGAGCGCCTGCGCCACCTCGTCGACGCGACGCCGCGCCAGGTCGCGGAGAGCCACGACCTCGGCGTGCTCAAGCTGTGGACGATCCGCCGCGTGCTCGCGCTGCGCCGGCGCCATCCTGGCAAGTTCGAGGGCGCGTACCGCGCGCTCGCCGCGACCGGACCGCACGCTCATCGGGTGTTCGCGTTCGCGCGCGGCGACGATCTCGTCGCGATCGCACCGCGTCTGGGGGCGCACGCGGATGGCTGGCGCGACACGACGCTGCAGCTCCCGCCGGGAGCCTGGCGCGACGTGCTCGCCGATCGGGCAGTTCCGGGCGGTGGTGCGCGCGCGGTCGGCGAGATCCTCGCAGGGTTTCCGATCGCGCTGCTCGCTCGCGTGTGACGCGAGCGCACGGTCGGGCCCTGGCACCGATCGTGAAGCAGCAGTCGTCATGAGCGTACCGTCCACACGGCCGTCGGAATCGGAAATCGAGAACGATCTCCGTCCGCGCGCGCGGACGCTGTCGTGGCTCGCGTCGCTGTCGGTGGCCGCCGGCGAGCTTCGCGCCGCGGAGGGCTACCTGCTCGAGCTGCTCGCGTGGTGCGCGTTCGCCGACCGCGAGGTCATCGACGTGCTCGGCGACGGCGGCACCGGCGTGTCCTGACGTCCGATCGGGCTTGACGGCGAGCCGGCATCAGTTGCACGTTCCGCGGCGATGAGGGCCTACAACCGACGCGCGGTGGTGTTGTGGTTCGTGCTGTGGGGGTGCGGCCCTGGCGGGCGCCAGCACGCGGGCAACTGCCCCGGGCTGTGCACGGCGCTCGGCTTTCAGGAGTGCAACGACGGCGCGTACGCGCCACCGGTCGCGTGCCCGGCGCCCGAGACCTGCGATCCGACGTACGGCTGCGTGACGTGCGCGCCCGACCAGCCGTACTGCGGCGACGACGGCGCGGTCTACCAGTGCAACCACGACGGCACCGGCGGGACGAAGGTGATGGACTGCCCGCAGGATCAGACGTGCAGCATGGGCGCGTGCAAGACGCCGTGCGAGGCCGCGCTCGATCATCCGTCGAACGTCGGCTGCGACTTCTGGGCGGCCGATCTCGACAACGAGGCGTTCAGCATCGGCATCGGCGTGTCGAACAACGCCGCGGCGGCGCAGTTCGCGATCGTCGCCGCGAACGACAACGACTATCCGGTCAACGTCACGGTCACCGAGAACGCCGCTCGCGTCGGCGATCCGGTGAGCGAGCAGACCGTGACGGCGGCGATGGTGCCGCCGCACACCGCGACGCGTATCGACCTGCCGCAGCGCGAGGTCGACGGCTCGATGGGGCAGAACGCGTCCTACGTGCAGAACAGCGGTTCGGGCACGTTCGTGTCGCCGCACGCCTACCACGTCGTCAGCGACGGGCCGGTCGTCGTCTACCAGTTCAACCCGATCGTCCAGCAGTACTCGAACGACGCGTCGACGCTGATCCCGATCCAGGCGCTCGGCACGTTCTACAGCATCATCGGCTTCAACACGGCGAACCCGTGCGGGCTCGCCGGCCAGCACGTCGATTCGATCCCCGACCACACGTTCGTCACGATCATCCCGACCCAGGACGATACGACCGTCACCGTCACGACGACGAACCCGATCGCCGCGTCGGGCGGCGACTCCGGCCTGCCGATCGCGCAGACCGTCGCGGGCGGCACGGTGACGCTGAGCCTGTCGCGCTACACGGTCGCGAACCTCGAGTCGTATCAGCCCGACAACGCGTCGTTCTCCGACTGCATCAGCGCGCCGAGCGGCGACTTCACCGGCACGCTCGTCCACAGCGACAAGCCGGTCGTCGTGTTCACCGGCGGCGAGCGCGGCATCGGCTTCGGCGGCGCCGACAACGTCGTCTACCCGCCGGACTGGGACAGCTCGACCGACGACATCTGCTGCACCGATCACCTCGAGGAGCAGCTGCTGCCGGTCACCGCGCTCGGCAAGGAGTTCGCGATCGCGCGCAGCCCGATCCGGTCGACCGATCCGACAGGCTGGAAGGAGCCCGACATCGTGCGCGTGCTCGCCACCGTCGACGGCACCCACGTGACGACGAACCTGCCGGCGCCGTACGACTCGTTCGTGCTCGGCGCGAACCAGCAGAAGACGTTCGCGTCGACCGTCGGGTTCGCGATGTCGGCCGACCAGGCGATCGAGGTGTCGACCTACCTCGTGCCGCAGCACTTCGTGAAGCACGGCTACATCGGCGATCCGAGCCAGCTGCTGATGCCGGCGGCCGAGCAGTTCCGCAAGGACTACGTGTTCCTGATCCCGCCGACCTGGACGTCGAACTACGCGGTGCTCGCCAAGCCGACCGACGCGATGGTCACGCTCGATGGCATGCCGATCGCGACGATCGCGGGCTGCTACTCCGGCCCGATCGGCACCGTCGCCGGCAGCGACTACGATCAGATCACGTGCCCGCTGCCCGAGGGCCACCACACGGTGTCGGCCGACAAGCCGTTCGGGCTGTCGGTGTATGGCTGGCACGACGTGGGGAGCTACGCGTTCGTCGGCGGCAGCGACGTCAAGATCATCAACCCGATCTTCTGAAAATAGGGAATAGGCAACAGCGAACCGAGACGTCTGAATGTCCGGACGTTCAGACCTCTCGGTTCTGTGTTGCCTATTGCCTATTCAGCAGGGCGTCACGGAGCAGCGGCCCCACGGAAGCCCCGTGATGAAGCAGCAGAACGGCTCGACGAGCGGGCAGTCGGCGCCGGTGGTGCACACCGCATCGCTGCAGGTGCTCGCGCCGCACGCGGGTGACTGCGTCGTGCAGCAGCGCTGGCCGGTGGCGCAGTCGGCGACGCCGTCGCACGTCGCGGCCTCGCCGTTGCACGTGTCACCGGCGGCGATGCAGCGCGGGCCGCTGATCGCGTCGTTGCAGCACGCGCTGCCCGCGGCGCACGTGCCGGCCGCCGCGCACTTGATGCCGTCGCCGAGCGCGCTGCCGTTGCTGCCGCCGGCGCTGCACCGACCGGCGACGCAGGTCTGGCCGGGCGGGCAGGCGTGGGCGTCGTCGCACTGGAACGCCGTGCCGTCGTAGCTCGGGTCGCCGAAGCTGCAAGCAACCATCACGAGCGCGAGCGCGACGAGGCGCATGCCGCGACGGTATCATGGCGGCAGATGGAGCCGTCTCGCCTTCGCTGCATGCTGATCGTGCGCGACGGCCCGTCGCGCCGCGTCGGAGCCGGCGGCGTGCTCATCGGCCGCCAGCGCGACTGCGACATCGTCGGCGAAGATCCGAGCATCAGCCGCCGCCACGCGCTGGTCCGGCTGACGCACGACGGCGCCGAGGTCGTGCCGCTCGGCCGCACGCCGGTCGAGGTCAACGGCAAGCCGTGCGAGCGCGTCCGCGAGCTCGCCGACGGTGACGAGCTCGCGCTGCCCGGCCTGGCGCTGACCGTGCGCATCCACGCCGCCCGCATCGACGCGAAGGCGCCCGCGACCTACCGGCTCGAGCGCACGCGCGGCGGCAGCTTCGGGATCGTCCACAGCCCGTTCGTGATCGGCGGCGGCGATGCCGACGATCTGATCGTCCAGAAGTGGCCCGAGGCGGCGCTGCGGCTGCACGTCGCGCAGCGCGAGCTGTTCGTCGAGGTGACCGCCGGCAAGGCGCTCAAGAACGGCGCGCCGATCGAGCCCGGCGTGCTCGAGCCGCTGCAGATCGACGACGAGCTCGCGTACAGGAAGGAGACGTTCCGCGTCCGCCACGCCGGCGCGCACGACGTGACGACCGCGGTCTCCGGTCTCGGCGACCTGCCGACGCGCGTCGCGATCGAGATGCTGCCGCGCGGCGGCCGCGTCGTGTTCGACCTGCGCGACGGCCAGCGCGCGGTCTACCTCGCGGATCGCGGGCTCGATCTCGTCACCGCGCTGCTGCGCCCGCCCGAGGGCTTCGCCGCCGGCGACTTCATCCCCGACGACGTCGTCCGCGCGATCGTGTGGCCGCGCAACCCGAGCGTCAGCCGGCCCGAGATCAACATGCTGATCAGCCGCTGCCGCAAGGCGTTCGTCGAGGCCGGGCTCGCCGGGCCGCGCCTGCTCGTCCGCGCGCCGGGCGGCGGCGGCACCCGGCTCGCGCTCGCGCCGGGCGCGGAGGTCTTGTTGGTCCCATGACCGAGCCGCAGCGGTTCGGGCGCTACGAGCTCGTCACCCAGATCGGGCGCGGCGGCATGGCGGAGCTGTGGCTCGGGCGGCTGCTCGGCTTCGGCGGGTTCTCCAAGCTCGTCGCGATCAAGCGGATCCTGCCGCACCTCGTCGGCGATCCGCGGTTCGTGCAGATGTTCCTCAACGAGGGGCGGATCGCGGCGCGGCTGTCGCACCCGAACGTGTGTCACGTCTACGAGCTCGGCGAGGCCGACGGCGAGCTGTTCCTCGCGATGGAGTACCTCGAGGGCGTCGCGTGGGGCGAGCTCGTCGACCATCTCCCCGCCGATCCCGCGCACCGGCTCGCGCTGGTCGGCAACGTGCTCGGCCAGGCCTGCACCGGGCTCGCGTACGCGCACGAGCTCGACATCGTCCACCGCGACGTGTCGCCGCACAACCTGTTCGTCACCGTCGACGGCACCTGCAAGCTGCTCGACTTCGGCGTGTCGAAGCTCGCGAGCGACGGCGAGCAGACGCGCAGCGGCCTCGTCAAGGGCAAGCTGCCGTACATGCCGCCCGAACAGGTGCGCGGCGAGGAGGTCGACGCGCGCGCCGACGTGTGGGCCGCGGGCGTCGTGCTGTGGGAGTCGCTCTCCGGCGACCGGCTGTTCGTGCGCGACAACGACTACATGATCTGGAAGGCTATCGCGGCCGCGCCGATCCCGCCGCGCGCCGGGCGGTTCGGCGCGGCGAGCGACGCCGTGATCGCGGCGGCGGTCGAGCGCGACGTCGCGCGCCGCACGCCGACGATCCACGCGTTCGGCCACGCGCTCGCGCGCGCCGCGGCGCCGTGCAGCAACGCCGAGCTCGCCGCATTCGTGCGCCGCACGTGCGCGGGGCGGCTCGCCGAGCGCGAGGGCCAGGTCGCGGCGGCGACGCAGATCATCTCGAGCGCGACCGAGCCGGTCGAGGTGCCGAGCGAGACGAAGAGCGTGGCGCTGCGCGGCGGCTCGGTCGCGATCGGCCGGCGCGCGCGCGGGCGGCTGGCCGCGCTCGTGCTCGCCGGCGCGGCGGTCGGCGGCGTCGGCTTGGCGATCGCGATGCATGGCGGCGCTGCGGGCCCGGTCGTCCCCGACGCGCGCGTCGTGGTCGCGCGGACCGCGCCGAGCGATGCGGCGGTGGTCGTCGCGGATGCGCCGGCGGCGGAGCCCGAGGAGATCGAGATCGAAGATCCGGGCGCGAGCTCGAGCTCGGGCTCGGTGCGCAGAAGCGTCAGGCGCGTCGCGTCCGGTTACTTCAGCATCGACTCCAGGCCGTACGCGACGATCTACATCGATGGCAAGAAGCGCGACCAGACGCCGCTGTTTCACGTCGCGCTGCCCGCCGGCCGCCACCAGATCCGCGCGGTGCGCGCCGACGGGCGCCAGAAGACGTTCGCGGTCCAGATCGATCCCGGGAAGGATGTAAGCTCCGGCACGCTGACATGGTAGGTCGCCTGCTGCTCGTGCTCGCGCTCGTCACGGCGACCGCGCGCGCCGACAACGCGAAGCTCGCGCAGGCGCGCGCGGCGATCGATCAGGTGCGCTACAAGCAGGCGCAGCCGCTGCTCGTCGACGCGCTGGAGCAGGGCACGAGCGATCCGCTGACGCTGATCGAGATCTACCGGCTGCTCGCGAGCACCGCGACGGTGCTCGGCCAGCGCGACGTCGCCGAGCTGTACTACCGCAAGTGGCTCGCGCTCGTGCCGAACGCGAAGCTGCCCGACGACGTCGCGCCGAAGCTGCGCGAGCCGTTCGTCGCGGCGCAGGTGTACATGGCAGCGCACGCGCGCCTGCTCGCGAGCGCGCGGCTGCGCGACGGTACCGTCGAGATCTACGTCGAGTCCGATCCGCTCGCGATGGTCGCCGCCGTCTCGGTCGATGGCGGGACGCCGAACAAGCTCGGCGTCGATCGCCGCGCGCGGATCGCGGTCGCGGCCGGCGCGACGGCGGCGACGGCCGCGCTGCTCGACGAGTTCGGCAACCACCTCGTCGACCTGCCGGCGACCGCCGAGCCGGTGGCCGCGCCACCACCCCCACCGCCGCCGCCGCCGCCGCCGCCGCCGGCGACCGCGCCCGTCGACGAGCCGGCGTCGCCGTCGTTCGCGCGCCGGCCGCTGGTGTGGGCCGTGCCGGCGGTCGCGCTCGCGGCGACCGGCGCGGGGTTCGGGCTCGCCGCGCGCTCCGCGCAGTCCGATCTCGACGGGATCCTCGCGACGAGCGGCTCGCACTTCTACGCCGACGCGCAGGCCGCGCGCGATCGCCGCGATCGCGACGCGCTGATCGCCGACGTCGCGTTCGCCGCCGCGGGCGCGTGCGCGGTGACCGCCGTCGTCATGTACGTCGTGCGCCCGCACCACGCGGCGGTCGTCGCCGCGCCCGGCGGCGCCGGCGTCTCGCTCGCCTGGTAAGTGCCTGCTGCGGCTCGGCCCGGGCGTGATGTCGCCCCGATGTCGGCGAGGTGGCGCCCGTGGCCGCAGCATGGGGCCATGAAGAAGGTCGTGTCGATCTCGTTCGCGATGCTCGCGGTCTCGTGCACCGGCGGCGACACCGCGCAGAAGACGCTCTACAACTCCGTGTGCCCGCCGCCCGGCATCTTCGACCACGCGATCTGCGCGTGCGACGACCTCGCCGACGTCGGCGAGCTGCACGTGCGCCCGGGGCCGGGCGGCACCGGCTCGATCGGCGTCGACGGCCGGTCGACGCTCGTCGCGTACGCCGAGGTCAGCGGCACGTGGACCGCGTGGGGAGGGTTCACGGCGGTCGGTCTCGCGATCGGCGACTCGCTGGTCACGCCGAAGGACGTCCACCTCGCCGGCGACGTCGCGATCAAGGGCGACGCGACGATCGGCGGCGACCTGACGTGCGTCGGCGAGCTCGAGGTCGACGGCAAGCTCGCGCTCGCCGGCGACGATCACTCGATCGGCCCCGAGACGATCGCGGGCAAGGCGCCGTACGCCGCGCCGGCGGCCCCGCCGTGCGACTGCGATCCCGCGACGTTCTTCGACGTCGAGGCGGCGGTCGCGGCGGCGCGCCAGGCGAGCGGCGGCGTGTCGAGCTTCACCCACCTCGCGGTCGGCGAGACGACCGTCCACCTCGCGAGCGGCAACTACTACGTCACCGACAGCGACGTCGTCGGCAAGACCGCGATCGACGTCGATGGCCAGGTGTCGGTGTTCGTCGACGGCAACCTCGCGTCGGTCGGCATCGAGAAGTGGAAGCTCGCGCCGGGCGCGACGCTCGATCTGTTCGTGTCGGGCAACGTCGTCAACGTCGGTTTGCTCGACGCCGGCGACGACCAGCACCCCGACGCGTTCCGGCTGTGGGTCGGCGGAGACGGCCAGGTCGCGCTCGACGTCGGGCTGACGAAGTTCTACGGCTCGATCTACGCGCCGCGCGCCGCGGTCGCGTACGTCGGCGACACGCAGATCGTCGGTTCGATCTTCGCGCGGACGATCGTCGGCGTCGGCGCGCTCGACATCGCGTACGGCGCTCCGATCGCGCCGCCGAGCACGTGCAACCCGCCGGGCGGCGGCTCGGGCTCGGGCTCGGGACCGGTGTTCTACTGAAGTCTCTGTAGCTGCGCCCGGCGCTCGTCGAACCGGTCGGCGACGGCGAGCCGGGCCTTCGCGACCAGCTCGGCGGGCGCCGCGCGCGGATGCCCGGCGAACGCCGGGCGCGGGTCGTACTCGAGCTGCAGCGCGATGCGTGCGGCAACCTCTGCGCCGGCGAGCTGATGGGCGATCGCGAGCGCGATGTCGCTGCCGGCGGTGACGCCGCCGCCGGTGATGCTATCGCGATCGCTGACGACGCGCTCGTCGGTCAGGATCGCGCCGACGAGCGGCAGCAGG
>JBLMXA010000860.1:0-6620 GCA_050257515.1 Acidobacteriota bacterium
CGACGTGTGGCCCGAGAACTACTCGACGAACTCGGTGCAGAAGGTGTGGGCGGCGAAGTACGCCGCGCGCCACCCGAACCTCGCGCGCCTCGATCTGTCGAGCTTCAAGTGCGGCCACGTCGCGCCGACCTACGGGCTCATCGACTCGATCATCGCGAGCGCCGGCAAGGCGTACTCGGCGCTCCACGACATCGACGCGAACAAGCCGTCGGGCTCGATCAAGATCCGCGTCAAGACGTACGCGCACACGCTGATGCTGCTGCGCGAGAAGCTCGAGGATCAGGCGCAGAAGAAGGTCGAGCTCGACCGCACGCTCGCCGCCAAGAAGCTCGAGCTGATGAAGGGCCTGCAGACCAAGCTGGCCGGCCTCGGCCGCACCGACGACAAGCTCGACGCGGAGATCGCCTCGCTCGAGCAGCAGGTGGCCGCCTGGCAGGCCGAAGACGATGCCAAGCGACCGAAGGCGAAGAAGTCCCCCGCACTGAACGTGATCCGCGCGACCGCCCAGAAGGAGAGCTGAGATGAGCACGACGAACGAGAAGAACGGTTCCGACCTCGACCCGATGTCCGTCGAGGCCATCGAGAAGCAGCTCGCCGACTTCGAGCGCGAGGAGCGCAAGCGCCTCGGCCTACCCGTCGAGGGCCAGAAGCACTGGTTCGACGAGGTCCCGCGCACGTTCACCGCGGACCAGCGCGAGCACACCACGATCCTCGTGTGCGGCCTGACGATGGCGCACGACCTGTTCATCCAGGCCGCGCTGCGTGGCATCGGCTACAAGGTGATGGCGATGGACGTGCCGGACAACGACGCGCTCCAGTACGGGCGCGAGTACGGCAACCGAGGCCAGTGCAACCCGACGTACTTCACCGTCGGCAACCTCGTGAAGTACCTCGACGGCCTCCGCGACAAGGGCATGTCGAAGGACGACATCGTCAAGAACCACGTGTTCGTGACGGCGGGCGCGTGCGGCCCGTGCCGGTTCGGCACGTACGTCACCGAGTACCGCAAGGCGCTGCGCGACTCCGGCTTCGACGGCTTCCGCGTGCTGCTGTTCCAGCAGACCGGCGGCCTCAAGCAGGCGACCGGCGAGGGCGTCGGCCTCGAGATGAACCCGCAGTTCTTCTGGCAGGTCGTCAAGGCGATCATGATCGGCGACTGCTTGAACGCGCTCGGCTACCGGATTCGCCCCTACGAGGTGGAGGCCGGCGCGACCGACCGCGCGATCGAGAACTGCAAGCACATCCTGTCGCAGTGCTTCGAGCACAACACGTCGCTGCCGCTCGCGCTCTACCGCGTGCGCAAGACGCTGGGCGCGGTGAAGGTCGACCGCACGAAGATCAAGCCGCGCGTCGGCATCATCGGCGAGTTCTGGGCGATGACGACCGAGGGCGACGGCAACTACGGCCTGCAGCGGTTCCTCGAGCAGGAGGGCGCCGAGCCCGAGATCCAGCTCGTCACCGCGTGGCTGCTCTACATGATCTGGCAGGGCCGCTACGACACCAAGCAGCGGTCGACGCTGCGCGGCTACGACGATGCCCACAAGGAGGGCGGCAGCAAGTTCAGCCTCAAGGGCGTCGACGTGCGCAAGCGCATCGCGTCGCTGTGGGCGGGCGAGAAGGTGCTGCGCGGTCTGTTCCAGACCTTCGCGCACGCGATCGGCCTCTACGACTACCACCTCCCCGACATGGCGGAGATCGCCGAGGTCAGCCACGCGTTCTACGACAACAACCTCCGCGGCGGCGAGGGCCACATGGAGGTCGGCAAGCTGATCCAGAACGTCGCGCACTCGAAGGTCAACATGACGCTGTCGGTGAAGCCGTTCGGCTGCATGCCGAGCTCGTCGGTGTCCGACGGCGTGCAGTCGTTCATCACCGAGCTGTACCCGCAGGGCATCTTCCTGCCGATCGAGACCAACGGTGACGGCGCGGTCAACGTGTACAGCCGCGTGCAGATGCAGCTGTTCAAGGCCAAGCAGCTCGCGCAGCGCGAGGTCGACAAGGCGCTCGCCGACGTCGGCATGACGATGGACGAGGTGCGCGCGTACCTGAACAAGCACCCGAGCTTCGCGAGCGCGTTCCACCGCGCGCCGCACTCCGCGGGCTGCACGACCGCGGACCTCGTGTACGAGGTCGGCGCGCGCAAGAACCGGCTCAAGTTCCTCAAGGCGAGCATCGTCGAGCGCGTGACCGGCAAGGCTCACAAGGAGCACGATGCCGCGCACAAGAACCTGATCGACGTCGCGCGGAAGGCGGCGGAGAAGACGCGCAAGAAGACGAGCGTCGTGTCGGTCGCGCCCGAGGTCGATCCGGACGACCAGGCCGCGCCGCCGATCCCCGCGGGCCGCAAGAGCCTGCGCGTCGTCAACTGAGCGAACCGTGGCGAACTGAGCATGCTCGACCGCCTGCGTGCACGCGCCTTCGTCCTCATCGAGCGCGCCCCCGGCAAGCTCGGCGACGGGCTGCGCAAGGTCAACGAGGCGCTCGGCCGGCCACTCGCCGATGCCGACGAGCTCGACGACCGGCGCGCGTTCGCGGCGCGCGCGCCCAGCCCGAGCACGAGCACGAGCACGAGCCCGAGCACGAGCACGAGCACGACCAAGAGCCCGGAGCAGGCGCCGGTCATCGTCTACTTCATGGACAAGCAGAAGCGGGATGTCAGCAAGCTCACGGACATCCTCGACGCCAATGGCGTCAGGTACACCGCGACGAACATCCAGGAGGACCCGGCGGCGCAGTTCGCGATCCGCCGCGACAGCAAGGGGCAGCGGCTCCCGGTCGTGTTCGTCGCCGGCGAGTGCCTCGGCGGGCGCGAGCAGCTGGTCAACGCGGCGTCGTCGGGCGCGCTCAAGAAGAAGGTATTTGGTCCATGACCAGCCGCCCGCTTCGCGCGACGGCGGGCTTCGTGGTCTTCGGCACCTGAGCGCCCAGGATGTAGGGCCCCATCGCTGAAGCTCCGTGTCTCCATGGGGCTACGGGTCCTGTGTCCGATCCCTTCCTTTCGGCAGGCTAACCTCGCGAACCGACGTGCTGGCACTCGTGGAACGACCCGTGCTATGGACCCGGGATATGCGTCGCCTCGGACTCGTCCTCGCCAGCTCCACCATCGCGGCCGTGACCGCCGGCATCGTCGGCTGGATCGCGACCAGCATGCTCGTGCACCTGGGTTAACCTCGAAGCACACGGGCGTGAGCAGTCCCAGAGGACTGCCCCCCTGCTGAGTTTCGGTCGCAGTCGCGCCTAACTCCGCATGTAGGCGCGGTTCCCACTCTCGGCATTGCCGCTGCACTAGGGCGCTCGTCATGAGAAGCGCCCTGCTGCTGGTTCTCGTCGTCTCTGCATGCGAAGTCGGCGAGGCGGATCCCGTCGAGCTCGCGATCACCGATCACCTCTCGGGCAAGGATCCCTGCCTCGACAAGGCGATCCGCAAGCGCATCAACGTCCACGCGTCGCCGGGTGACGCGCACCTGTTCGTCGGCACGCCCGGCAACGACGTCATCTTCGGCACGCCCGGCAACGACCGCATCTTCGGCGGCGGCGGCGACGACGTCATCTGCGGGCTCGCGGGCGACGACTACATCGACGGCGGTGACGGCAAGGATGCGATCGACGCCGGTCCCGGCAACGACGTCGTGCACGGCCGCGGCGGCAGCGACTACATCTGGGGCGGCGACGGCAATGACGTGCTGTTCGGCGACATCCTCGACGATCACCTCTACGGCGAGGACGGCGACGACATCCTGATCGGCGGCCACGGCACCGACTACCTCGACGGCGGCGCAGGAGACGACTTCCTGCGCGGCGACACCGGCAACGACACGTTCATCGGCGGCCCGGGCTACAACATCGCCAGCTTCGCGACCGCGATGCCGCCGGGGCAGGTCGAGGTCAACGACGACGGCACGCCGAACCCGATCACCGGCGTCCACATCAAGCTCGACGGCGGCTGCAACTCCGAGGGCTGCGCGAACGGCGACGGCGGCGAGGAGCCGCTGCACGGCATCGACGCGTTCTACGGCAGCTCGTTCGTCGATCGCATCGACGCGCCGGGCAAGCAGGTGCGCGCCGGCACCGGAAAGCCGGCGATGTCCGCGTTCATCGACACCGCCGTCGATCGCAATGGCAAGATCGTCGACCTCGGTGTCGTCGTGCTCGGCGGCCCCGGCAACGACGACATCCAGATCTACGGCTCGGAGGGCAACGTCAAGATCGTCGCCGCCGGGATGACGGCAGGCGAGGGCTGCACGGCGGTCGATGCGACGACGATCCGCTGCTCGATCACCGACTACCTGGCGACCCACGCGCACCGCTCGTCGCCGTGGCACTTCGTGCTCGCCTACGGCGACGCCGGCGACGATCACATCCAGTTCTTCGGCAACTTCCCGCGCGACTTCGAGGCGCACGCGAGCGGCGGCCCCGACAACGATCACCTGATCGGCGGCGACGAGGCCGACGTGCTGTTCACCGGTCCCGACGGCACCGACTGGCTCGAGGGCGGCGCCGGCGACGACGCGCTGCTGAGCGAGAGCCACCACATCGGCCCCGACTGGAAGAACGACGATCGGCCCGAGGTCTCGAAGTACCACGACGGCGCCGACCGGCTCGACGGCGGCCCCGGCAACGACCAGCTCGTCGTCGACTACGTGTGCGGCGGCCACCGCTACATCGGCGGCCCGGGCCACGACATCGCCGGGTTCGCGCGCAGCGGCCGTCACGGCATCCACGCGCAGCTCGGCGGCCCGACGCGCGCGGCGCGGCAGACCGCGTGGTACGGCAAGGCCGCGAACATGGACCTGTGCGGCAACCAGCCCGAGGCGTGGACGAGCTGGAAGACCGGCAAGGACGCCGACCTCGAGGTGCTCGAGGCGAGCGACGGCCCGGACTACCTGTGGGGCGACGACGAGAACGACACGATCTGGGGCCGCGGCGGCGGCGACCACATCTGGGGCCTCGACGGCGACGACACGATCCTCGGCGCCGACGGCCGCGACGTGATCGACGGCGGCGGCGGCAACGACACGATTTCCTACGGCAACCAGTAGGCGTGTGATAAGCAGCGCCCATGACCGAGCCGCAGAAGACGACGTCCATCACGAAGCAGGCCACCGAGAAGCTGCTGTCCGCGCTCAACCGCGCCGACGAGCTCGGCGGCGAGCTGCGCGACTACCTGCAGGACAAGGTCGCGCACGACCCGCGCTACGTGCAGGCGCGCAAGCGCCTCGCGAAGCTGTTCGGCAAGAGCTACGAGTCGCGCGAGGAGACCGCGACGAAGGCGAAGCACGCCGAGGCGAAGAAGGCGGCCGCCGCCGCGCCGACGCCCGCGCCGAAGACGACGGGCAAGACCTCCGGCTTCGGCGACCCGAACATCAAGGCGCAGATCTACGGCAAGAAGAGCGATCCGTGGACCGGCCGCGCGATCACGATCCTCGAGCGCAACAAGGTCGACTTCGACAACATCGATCTCGAGGAGCCCGAGCACGAGGCCAAGCTGGTGGGCCTGACGAACGAGACCAAGCAGCACACGGTGCCGTTCGTGTACCTGCGCGGCCAGTTCATCGGCGGCTTCAACGCGCTCGCCGAGATCGAGCGGCTAGGTCAGCTCGAGTACGCGCTGATGTCGGCGGCCGAGCGCGAGAAGGTGCCCGCGCACGCGCGGTTCGAGATCGTCGCCCGGCCGAACACCGACGACATCGCGCCGGCCGAGCACATGGGCGAGTAGCTACTGGTGACCGTGCCAGGTGAACTGCATCGTCGATGCGTTCACCGGCGCCACCGTCGACAGCACCGCGCCCCCGGTGCCCGTCATCGTCACGTTCCACGACCGGTCCGAGGCGTCGCCGGCGTACTGGTGCGAGCCGCCCCACAGGTCGTACGTGCTCGCGTTCGTCAGCTGCGCGGTGGCGTAGTTCGCGAGCGAGCTCGTGCTGCCGCTGACGGTCGGCCGCTCCAGCACCCACTCGGCGCTGTGGCCGCTGAACGTCGCGCCCGCCGGGAGGTCGATCGACGCGTAGGTGTAGACGTTCTGGGTCTGGTTCCACATGTAGAACCAGCCGACCGTCGGATGCGCGCTGTAGTTGCCGCTGGCGTCCTTGAGCAACGTCCAGGAGTGGACGCGATCGCCGGGGTTGACCGGGAGGTTCGAGATCGCCTGCGCGGACAGCGGATACCACTCGACCCACGCGTCGTAGCTCGAGCTCTGGATCCAGAACAACGTGAGCGTGTTCTGATCGGTGCCGTCCTGGACGACGTCGCTCGAGCCCCAGCCGTCGATGCCGACCCACAGCGACGAGTGATCCGACGAGTAGAAGCCGCTCTCGGCGTAGGCGCGCGGCACGTTCCACTCGCCGTAGATCCACGCGTAGATCGGCGCGGTCGCCGCCGAGGTCAGCACGTAGCCGCTCCAGTTGCCACTCGTGGTGTTCGTCGAGTGGTGGACGTCCTCGGCGATCGCGTTCGGCGCGATCACCACCGGGTCGCTCGTCACGAGTTGCTGCCACAGCGCAGCGCCCGCGGGATCGCGTGCGGCGTCGGGGCGCGGCGGGTAGTGGCCGTCGTGCGACAGCGCCGGCCGGCCGCCGCGATCGAACGGCAGCGGCGGCGACGGCGCGACGGAGTCGTCGATC
>JBLMXA010000861.1:0-6055 GCA_050257515.1 Acidobacteriota bacterium
AGCTGCCACGTAGCGCAGGTGGGTCGCGACGCGCTCGGCCTCGCTCGCGGGAGCGCGGTCGAGCGTCCAGCTCGCGTCCCCGATCACCGCGTTGACGGTCTGAGGCGGGCTCGCGGAGCAGGCCGCGAGCGCGAACAGCAGGGCGATCCACCGCATGGTGAAACCTCCTACGCACGACGCGCAAAACCGGTCTGCACGAGCACGTTTCCGACGAAGACTGGGCTATACAGGGCACTGCCCGATGTCCGACACGACCACCACGCCGCCGTCCAACATCACGCCGATCTCGATCGAGACCGAGATGCGCAACTCGTTCATGGACTACGCCATGAGCGTGATCGTCGCGCGCGCGCTGCCCGACGCGCGTGACGGCCTGAAGCCGGTCCACCGGCGCATCCTGTACGCGCAGCGCGGGTTGAACAACGTCTGGAACCGGCCGTACCTCAAGTGCGCGCGCGTCGTCGGCGACGTGATCGGCAAGTACCACCCGCACGGCGACGCCGCCGTCTACGACGCGCTCGTCCGCATGGCCCAGGACTTCTCGATGCGCTACATGCTCGTCGACGGCCAGGGCAACTTCGGCTCGATCGACGGCGATCCGCCGGCGGCGATGCGTTACACCGAGTGCCGGATGACGAAGCGCGCCGGCGAGCTTCTCGCCGACATCGACAAGGACACGGTCGAGTGGGCGCCCAACTACGACGACAAGGAGCTCGAGCCGACCGTCCTGCCGACGAAGGTCCCGAACCTGCTCATCAACGGCGCCACCGGCATCGCGGTCGGCATGGCGACGAACATCCCGCCGCACAACCTCGGCGAGGTGCTCGACGGCGTGCTCGCGCTGATCGCGAACCCCAAGATCACCGACGACGAGCTGATGCAGCTCGTCCCCGGCCCGGACTTCCCGACCGGCGGCGTGATCCAGGGCCGCAACGGGATCATCGGCGCGTACAAGAACGGCCGCGGCTCGGTGATCGTGCGCGGCGTCGCCGGCGTCGAGGAGATCCGCAAGGACCGCCAGGCGATCGTCGTCACCGAGCTGCCGTTCATGGTCAACAAGGCGCGGTGGATCGAGTCGACCGCGGAGATGGTCCGCGACAAGAAGCTCGAGGGCATCTCCGACATCCGCGACGAGAGCGACCGCACCGGCATCCGCGTCGTGTTCGAGCTCAAGAAGGACGCGAACGATCAGGTCGTGCTCGCGAACCTGTTCAAGTTCACGTCGCTCCAGACCTCGTTCTCGATCAACTTCCTCGCGATCGTCGACAACCGGCCGGTGCTGCTGTCGCTGCGCCGCGCGCTGCAGGTGTTCGTCGATCACCGCCGCGAGGTCGTCACGCGGCGCACGCTGTTCGATCTGCGCGAGGCGCGCGCCCGCCGCGAGATCGTCGAGGGCCTCGGCCTCGCCGTGATCAACATCGATCGCGTGATCGAGATCATCCGGTCGTCGAAGGACACCGACATCGCGAAGGACAAGCTGATGGCCGAGCCGCTCAGCGGGCTCGGCGGCTTCCTCGAGCGCGCCGGCCGGCCGAAGGCGGAGGTCGACGCGGCCAACGCGAAGGGCACGGTCACGCTGACCGCGCGCCAGGCCCAGGCGATCCTCGACATGCGCCTGGGCCGCCTCACCGGCCTGGAGCGCGAGAAGCTCGAGGCCGAGTACAAGGAGCTGTGGCTGCTCACCGATTACCTCGAGGGCCTGCTCGCCGACGACAAGAAGCTGATGGCGGCGATCGTCGACGAGCTCAAGCAGATCAGGACCGACTTCGCCGACGAGCGGCGCACGCAGATCGTCGAGAGCGAGGGCGAGATCCTCACCGAGGAGCTGATCGACGAGGAGGAGACCGTCGTCACCCGCACGCGCCTCGGCTACATCAAGCGCACGCGCGCGCGCGAGTACTCGGCGCAGGGCCGCGGCGGCCGCGGCATCCAGGGCGCGGGCTCGGCCGACGGCGACTTCGTCGCCGACATGTTCGCCGCGTCGACGCACGATCACCTGCTGCTGTTCACCGACAAGGGCCGCGTCTACTACAAGAAGGTGTTCGAGCTGCCCGAGGGCGCGCGCACCGCGAAGGGCCGGCCGCTCGTCAACGTGTGCGACCTGCAGGACGGCGAGCAGGTCGTCGCGATGCTGCCGTTCAAGGAGTTCTCCGAGGGCACGTACGTGTTCTTCGCGACGCAGTCGGGCACGGTCAAGAAGACCGAGCTCTCCGCGTTCGAGAACGTCCGCCAGAGCGGCATCAAGGCGATCACGATCGAGGACGGCGACCGGCTCGTCGGCGCCGCGCTCGTCACCAAGGCCGACGACGTGCTGCTCGCGAGCGCGAAGGGCTTCGCGGTGCGGTTCACCGAGGAGCGCGTGCGGCCGATGGGCCGCAACGCCGCCGGCGTCCGCGGCATCTCGCTGCGCGAGGGCGACCACCTCGTCGGCATGGTGACGTTCGCGCGCGAGTCGACGGCGACCTTGATCACGGTGTGCGAGCGCGGCTACGGCAAGCGCACCGCGCTCGGCGACTATCCGGTGAAGAACCGCGGCGGCAAGGGCGTGATCACGATCAAGACGACCGCCCGCAACGGGCTCGTGTCGGGCGTGCGCATCGTCACCGAGGACGATCACATGATCCTGATCTCGGATCGCGGCAAGCTGATCCGGCTGCGCGTGCGCGACATCCCGGTGCAGGGCCGCGCAACGCAGGGCGTGCGCGTGATGCGCGTCGACGACGGCGAGCACGTCGCGGCGATCGAGCGGCTCGCCGAGCCGGCCGAGGAGAGCGGCATCGCCGAGGGCGCGCCGATCGAGGCGGTCGACGAGGGCGACACGATCCCGAACGAGTCGATGGAGGACGAGGGCGACGACGGCGACGACGAGGGCGACGAGGCGCCCGACGACGACGCGGGCAGCGAGGAATGATCCGCACCGCCGTCGTGGTCCTCGCCGGCGCGGTCGCGCTCGCCGCGTGCACGCCGAAGCAAGACCCCGACACCACGCGGCGGCTCGCCGCGATCGAGGCGCAGCTCGCCGACCAGCAGAAGCTGCTCGCCGAGCTCAAGGGCGCGCAGGGCAACTCGCCCGAGCTCGGCGCGATCCTCGACGATCTCGAGAACCTGACCGCGCGGATCGTCAAGCTCGAGGCCGCGCCGCGCGCGGCGGCGCGCGCGATGCGCCGCGAGCCCGATCGCGCGGCGGTGTACGCGGTGCCGATCGCCGGCAGCCCGACGTACGGATCGCCGAAGGCGAAGGTGACGATGGTGATGGCGATGGACTTCGCGTGCCCGTACTGCCGGCGCGCGTTCGACACCGTCGACGATCTGCGCAAGATGTACGGCAACGACCTGCGCGTCGTCTACAAGGCGATGGTCGTCCACCCGGCGACCGCGACCCACGCGGCGATCGCGGCGTGCGCGGCGAACCACCAGGGCAAGTGGCGCGAGCTCGCGCAGCTGCTGTGGACGAAGTCGTTCGACGCGCACGACTTCGCCGACGCGACGATCGACAAGCTCGCCGCCGAGGCCAAGCTCGACATGACGCGCTACGGAAAGGACGTCGCCGGCGGCTGCCCGCAGGAGGTCCGCGACGAGCAGGCCGCGCTCGTCAAGCTCGGCGTCGGCGCGACGCCGTCGTTCTTCATCAACGGCCGGTTCATGGCCGGCGCGATGCCGCAGCGCGACTTCGAGACGCTGATCGACGAGGAGCTCGCGAAGGCGAAGACCGCGATCGGCAAGGGCGTGAAGCCCGAGAAGTACTACGACCAGGAGATCGTCGCGAAGGGCCTGACCGCGCTCGCGCCCGCTACACCCTGAGCGCGCGGCGCGACAGGTAGGCGGCGGCGACGAGCAGCGCGACGGCGGGCCACTTCGACGGCGAAGACGGCGCGCGCGGCTGCGGGCGCGGATCGGGCAGCACGAGCTGCGCCTCGCAGCGCGGCCGCGGCCGCGCGACCTGGTCGGCGGTGTCGTACTCGGCGAGGTGGACGTGCAGCGCGCGGGCGCGCGCGTGCAGGCGATCGCGCGCGTCCGGCGACATCTGGCCGATCACGTACATCGCGTGGAGGTGGAACCGCGTGCCCTCGACGTAGTCGAACGCCATGTCCGCGGCATACGCGACGTCACCGGTCGCCGGCTGGCCCTGCAGGCGATCGCCGCTGATCGTGACGAGCGGCGCGAGCGGCTCGGCGATCGTCGCACCGGTGACGACGAGGCCGACCGAGTCGCCGGGCCAGCCACCGAACCCGAGCCGGTCGATCGCCGCGGCGAGCCCCGGCGCGTCGCCGTCGGACACCACCGCGAACGCGAAGTCGGCGTGCGGCGGGCAGGCCCACCCCGGGGTCGCGGCAGCACCGACGACGAGCGCGAAGACGGCTGCGAACCTCACACCTTCATCATGACACCGCGCGAGCACGCCGTCGACGCCGAACTACGAGTCCCACCTAGATGATAGCGTCGCGGCCATGGCACACCGCATCGTCGCGCTCGCGGCCGCGCTCGCGGCGGGTTGCGGCTCGAGCGGGAGCCAGCCGGACGCGCGCCCCGGCGACGCGCCCGCGGACGCTCACATCGACGCGGCCCCGGTCGCGATGTCGGGCACGGTCACCGACGGCCAGAACCCGCTCGCGCAGGCCCACGTGTGCCTCGTCGGCCACCCGGAGGTCGCGTGCGCGACGACGGCCGCCGACGGCACGTGGACGCTCGTCGACGTGTTCCCCGAGGACGACGTCGCGATCAGCTACACGGCGAGCGGGTACCTCGGCACCGTCTCGCTGTCGTCGAAGGACGGCGCCGGTGTCGTGTGGCTCGCGACCGCGCCGCTGGCGACCGACGCGCAGGCGACCCAGCTGCTCGCGACCGAGGCCGGCTTCGCGTACCCCGACGCCGCGAACGGGTTCTTCCGCGTCCACGTCGAGGGCGTGGTCGGCGCGACGGTGACGCTGGCGCCCGCGGGCGGCGGCGGCCCGGTCTACACGCGCAGCGACGGCACGCCGGATCCGTCGCTCGCGGCGACGGCGTCGACGACGTCCAACAGCCTGGTCTACTTCGGCAACCTCGCCCCCGGCGCCTACACGCTGACCGCGTTCGCGACCGGCAAGGCCTGCTACGACCGCCCCCAGAACAGCCCGACCCCGCAGCCGATCGCGGGCGACTGGGCGCCGTCGGGGGTCGGGACGATCCGGATCGCGGTCGTCGCAGGCGCGCTCACGGATGACATGCACGTCTACTGCTTCTAGACTGCCGGGCGATGCCGATCATCCGCAGTCAGGCCATCTACGAGCGCGCGAAGCAGGTCATCCCCGGTGGCGTCAACTCGCCGGTCCGCGCGTGCCGCTCGGTCGGCGCTGACCCGCTGTTCGTCACCCAGGGCGACGGCCCGACCATCACGGATGCCGACGGCAACCGCTACATCGATCTGATCGGCAGCTGGGGGCCGCTGATCCTCGGCCATGCCTATCCGGAGATCCTCGACGCGATCGCCGAGGCGATGGCGTCGGGCACGACGTTCGGCGCGCCGACCGAGATCGAGGTCGCGTTCGCCGAGACGATCCGCGACGCGTACCCGTCGATGCAGATGGTGCGCGCGGTGTCGTCGGGCACCGAGGCGACGATGAGCGCGCTGCGGCTCGCGCGCGGCTTCACCGGCCGGAACAAGCTCGTCAAGACCGACGGCGGCTACCACGGCCACGCCGACTGTCTGCTCGTCGCCGCCGGCTCCGGCGCCGCGACGCTCGGCATCCCGGGCTCGGCCGGTGTGCCCGAGGGCGCCGCGCGCGACACGATCGTCGTGCCGTACAACGACCTCGCCGCGGTCGAGCAGGCGCTCGCCGCGGGCGACGTCGCGGCGGTGATCATCGAGCCGGTCGCCGGCAACATGGGCCTCGTGGTGCCGAAGCCGGGCTACCTCGAAGGCCTGCGCGCGGCGACGCAGAAGGCGGGCGCGCTGCTCATCTTCGACGAGGTGATCACCGGCTTCCGCGTCGCGTACGGCGGCGCGCAGCAGCGGTTCGGGATCACGCCCGATCTGACGTGCCTCGGCAAGATCATCGGCGGTGGCCTGCCCGCCGCG
>JBLMXA010000862.1:0-9498 GCA_050257515.1 Acidobacteriota bacterium
CGCCGGCGTCGGCGTCGGCGGCGGCGCCTCCCGAGCCGACGGTCACGCCGATCGAGGCGCCCACCGTGCCCGCCGATGCCGCGCCCGTGGAGGAGCCCGACATCGAGGTCGATCCGAGCACGCCGTCGTCGCCTCCCGCGCGCAAGCCGCCGCGCAAGCCGCGCCACACCGCGCCCAGGCCAAAGCCGCCCGAGCCGGCGACGACGACCACGCCGACGACCGCGCCGAAACCTCCCGACGAGCCGAAGCCGCCGGCGGACAAGCCCAAGGCGCCTGACGATCCCGACGCGCTACACGATCCGTTCCACCACTAGGGTCACCAGCTCGGCACGTACATCGTGCGGAGGTCGTCGTACGCCATGAAGCCGACGGCCTTGTTCGCGTCGAGATCGGCCTGGCACTCGCTCTGGTACTCGGGGAGCTTGATGTAGATGCGGTCGGCCGGGACCATCGCGTTTGCGTACGCGGTGATGTCGCTGTCGCGGTTGCCGATACCGACGGCGACGGTCATGCCGGCCTCGAGCGCGGTGATCGTCTGCGTCTTGTAGTCGATCGTGTCGCCGCCGGGCAGCGTGACGAACGACGGCGACAGCCGCAGCGGGCCGCGCGGGAAGCCCTGGTCGGCGAGCCACTGCCGCGTGTCGGCGGTGTACTGGTTGCCGCGCGCGGTGACGTACACCGCCTGGAAGCCGCGCGTCGCCGCGGTCGCGAACGCCGCGGCCGCGCCCGGCTGCGCGTCGGGCTCGCCGCCGGTGACGATCGTGTCGAAGAACGCGTTCTCCGACGAGGTGAGCGTCCCGTCGACATCGGAGACGGCGAGCGGCGAGCCGTCGGGCGCGACGTACGCGAAAAAGCTCGTGCCCGTGCGATCGCCGACGACGGACACGTACATGTCGCGCAGCGCGATCGGCAGGCGGTCGGCGCCCGTCAGCGTCAGCGCGAAGTGACCCTCGCTGTCGGTGCGCGCGGTGCCGAGCTTCTGCCACGCGCTGGCGCGGCACGCGAACACGTCGACGTCCTCGTCCTCGAGCGCCTTGTCGAGCACCGTGTACGAGATCCAGCCCTCGAGCGTCTGCTCGGCGGCGCTCGCCGGCGCGACCAGATCGAAGCCGCGGTGCTTCGGATCGCCGGCCGCCGAGATCAGCTCGCTCGACAGGTGGTTGAAGCTGCCGGCCGGGCCAGCGTCGGGCGTGCCGGAGCACCGCACGTCGGGCACCGCGCTCGGCGAGCCCGACCCCGAGCCAGCGCCCGAGCCCGAGCCCGAGCCCGAGCCGCCGCCACTTCCGCTCCCCGCTTCTCCGGGGTCGACCCCGACCGGAGCGGTGCCGGCGGGGGCCCCCGCACAGCCGACCACGAGCAACACGCACGCGAGTCGCCTCATCGGGTCGGACCTGTTCAAGATGCAGGCCCGTCCGCGCGCGAGCGAATTCGCGCGTCTGTCGCGGCGCCGGCTACTCGAGCTGCCGGGGCTGACAGCTCCTCACGCCGCCACGGCCACGATCTCGCCAGCGATCACAGGCTCGCGCACCGCGACGTGGACCGGGTGCGACGCCGGGAACAGCAGGTCGCGCGCCGCCGGGCCGACGTTGAGCACGAGATCGAGGAACCCGAGGTGCGCGTCGAAGCCGCGGTCGGGGTAGCGCTGCGCGTAGACCGGGTGCTCGAAGTGCTGCCAGATCACGCCGAAGCCGGCGCGCCCCATCTTCTCGACATCGAGGTAGCCCTGCGAGCCGCCGGCGCCGGTGAGGTACGCGCGCGCGCCGACCGCGCGGCACAGATCGACCAGGCGATCGGTCTTCGTGCCGGTGAGCCTCAGCTGCGCCGACCGCACGATCGGCGTGGCGATGTCGAGCCAGCGCCGCGCGAGCTCGAGCATGTGGAGGTCGAGCTCGACGAGGCTCGTCCAGGGCCGCGTGTAGACCTCGCGCAGCTCGTCGGCGTAGCGGCTCCAGTACGGCGCGCGCCGGTAGTTGGTCTCGAGCGTCGCCCAGTGGCGCGCGCGCCAGCAGTGACGGCCGGTCTGCGAGCCATCGATCTGCTTGTCGCAGATGCGCTCGGTCTGCCCGCCGTGGACGAGCGGGACGGTGACCCAGGCCGCGCCATCGGGGAGCTTGAGGCGCTGGCGGTTCTGGAAGTTCTGCGGCTCGAACTGCAGGTCGTCCATGACGACGAACAGGTCGGCCTTCGCGAGCTTGTCGAGGTAACCGAGCCACGGCAGGTAGTGCGGCTGATGAGCAGCGACGATCATCGAACGACTCCTTGATGTCCGCGTGTTTCCCAGCTCGAGCTGTCCAGCGTAAGCAAGCCCAGGGGCGTCAGCAGCAGGTAGGCGACCGGCATCAGCACGGCCATCGGCAGGAACGACACCGGGTGCACGCGTAGCCACGGCGGCAGCCGGCGCACGCTCGGTGCGAAATGATAGATCATGCCGAACACCGCGATGATCGCGAGGTGGAACATCGCGAGCGCGAAGAACTGGTGCTGCACGAGGTGGACGACGATCACGAACGGGTACACGAACAACAGCAGCAGCAGCGACAGGTAGTGGATGCACAGCAGCGGGTGCAGCCGCCACGCGTGGCCGATGCCGGCGACGTAGTCGACGATGTTCGAGCGCTTCCAGCGCAGCTGCTGGTTGAAGTAGCCGCGCAGCGTCGGCGGCGCCTTCGTGAAGCACATCGCGGCCATCGTCATCCGCGTCTTGTAGCCGCGCTTGACGATCTCGTGCGTGAGGAAGCGGTCCTCGCCGTACTTGATCGACACGCCGAGCAGGTTGCGATGCTCGAGGACCGGCTCGAGCTCCATCAGCACGCTGCGCCGGTAGGCGGTGAGACAGCCGGACAGGCACATCACCTGCTCGAGCCCGCGCTCGAGGTTCTTCAGGTGCTCCTGCCCGAAGTAGTACTTGATCGTCTGCATCCGCGTCAGCCAGCTCTCGTTCGGGTTCGAGATGTGGACGCGGCCGCCGACCGCCGCGATCTCGGGCGACGTGAAGCGCGACACCAGCTCGCGCACCGCCGTCGGGTAGACGATCACGTCGGAGTCGACCGACACGATGATCTCGCTCGTCGCCTCGCGCACGGCGTGGTTGATGCCGCGGCGCTTGCCCATGTTGAACGGGTTCCGGAGCACGCGGACGTTCTCGAAGGCGCGCGCGGCCTTGCAGGCCCACTCGTAGCTGTCGTCGGTGGAGCAGTCGTCGACGATCGTCACCGACAGCTTGTCCGCGGGGTACTTGAGCTTCGCGAAGCTCGCGATCGTGTCGTAGATCGAGCGGCCCTCGTTGTAGAGCGGCACGACGATCGTCACCGTCGGCTCGTACGTCGGATCGCGGTCGTCGATCTTCTTGCCGCGAAACAGGCGCAGGTACAGCCCGAACACGTAGCGGTTCAGGAACACGATGAAGATGAACAGCGCGATCGCGACCTGCACGCCGTGGCAACTCACAGCAAGAGCGATGCCGCGAGTGGGCAGAGGTGCGTTCGGAGGGTTACGTCCGGTTGTGCAGGTCGTTGTGAAGTGCCCCTTCACAATTGGTGAAGGGTGGGAGCGCACTCCTCAGGCGTCCCGCCGGGTTAGCGATGGCGAAGCCCTTGCAGCTGTCAGCGCCAGCCATGCCGTCGCTACGCGAATCCAGCCTCAGGCTCGTGAAGCCGTCTCACGACGACTTCGACGACGTCGCGCAGACGATCCCGTTTGCGAAGGGAACCCCGGCGCCTGACATCATCGCGAAGCCGCGTGCGGTCGCCGCCGCGGCAGTCGAGATCAAGCACCAGCCGGCACCGAACGGGACGATGATCGGGCTGCCGGCGTTCCCCGCCGTGCACGACACGATCCCCGATGGCGCGCGCGCGGGAGTCGCGCCCGCGCAGGTGTCCGCGGCGATCGCGAAGGTCAACGTCGAGAAGGAGGTCACCGCGAAGGTCGAGGCGCCGCGGGCGCCGGGCGAGTGGGAGTCGTTCGAGGACATCGGGCTCGCGCCGAACAAGGTGACGAACAAGGCGCAGAAGCTCGTCGTGTCGAGCTACCGCCTGCTCGGCTTCGGCATCCTGTCGCTCATCGTCATCGTGCTCGTCGGCTACATCGCGACCACCGCGTTCTACTTCCTGAACCACACGTGGGTGACGCCGGTCGCGATCTCGGCGAACGACGACAAGGTCGTCGCGCTGCAGGCGCAGCTCGCGGCGCAGCTCAACGAGCGCGCGAAGCTCGCCGGCGATCTCGATCAGGCCGAGCGCACGATCGCGGCCGAGCAGGCGTTCCAGCTGCAGTTCGCGAAGGCGATCAAGAAGGACCTCGAGGGCCGCCGGATGGCGCTCGCGACCGCGCAGCAGCTCGCGCACTCCGCCGCCGCGACGCGCCAGCAGATCAAGCAGACGAACGGCGACTACTCCGACTCGACCGTCGCGCGCATGAAGGACGAGTACGACGCCGGCCTCATCGATCGCCAGGCGATGCTCGCGGGCAAGTTCCAGCTCGCGCAGATCACGAGCGCGAACCTGTCGCTCGCCGAGCGCCAGGCCGAGTACGATCAGCGCGCCGCCGAGCTCGCGGCCGAGACGCAGTCGCTCGACGCGATCCTCGCCGACAAGACGCAGACCGCCGCGCTCAGCTACGACGTGCTCAAGATCCAGCGCGACTACGAGGCGAGCAAGCTCGCGCTCGCGAAGGACATGGACGATCGCGAGCGCCTGAAGGCGAGCCTCGAGCGCATGGACCAGATCGTCGCGGGCGTGAAGCAGAGCGCGTACCTGCGCGCGCTCGAGGATCACGCGACGGTCGCGCTCGTGCCGTACGCGAACCTCGGCGGGATCGCGAAGGGCACGCCGCTCTACGCGTGCAAGCTGTCGATGGTCGGCTGCCACGAAGCCGGCACGGTGCTCGACGTGCTGCCGGGCGAGGTGCTGGTCAAGAACCCGCACCGCGACAGCATCGTGCGCGGCAAGATGATCGAGCTGAAGATGACGGACCAGGGCGCCGCGGAGGACGAGGTCCTGTTCGCCGGCAGCAAGCCGCTCTGGTTCTGAAACTTCCGACTTCTCTGTTCCCTGTTGCCTACTCCCTATTGAGTCTCAATAGGGAATAGGCAACAGGGAACAGAGAGGTGAGAACGATCAGAGCTTCACGCGCTTGTTCTCCGGATCGTAGAGCGGCTTCAGCGACGCCTTCGCCGGGTAGCGCTTGCCCGCGATCTCGACGTCCCACGTCCCCGCCTCGAGCCACTTGCCGTCGATCGGCTCGTCCGCGGTCACCATCGCGAGGCCGACCGCGCCGCCGAGCGTGTGGCCGTAGCTCGCCGCGCGGATGTAGCCGACGGCGCGCCCGTCGCGGCGCACCGGCTCGGCGTGGAACAGCATCGGCTCGGGATCGGTGACCAGGATCTGCAGCAGGCGCTTCTTCAGCGGCCCGGCCGCCTTCTGCGCGAGCACCGCGTCCTTGCCGAGGAACCCGCCCGGCTTCTTCAGATCCGCGGCGAAGCCGAGGCCGGCCTCGAGCAGCGTGTCGGTGTTGTCGATGTCGTGGCCGTAGTCGCGGTACGCCTTCTCCATCCGGCAGCTCGCGAGCGTCTTGAGGCCCGCGTGCACGAGCCCGACCTTCGCGCCGGCGTCGACGAGCCGCTCGTAGACGTGCACCGCCTGCTCGGCGGGGATGTATAGCTCGTAGCCGAGCTCGCCGAGGTACGTGATGCGGATGCACAGCACGCGCGCGAAGCCGAGGTCGATCTCGCGCGCGCAGCGGAACGGGAACGCCTCGTTGCCCATGTCCTCGTGGGTGACGAGCTGCATCAGCTCGCGCGAGCGCGGGCCCTGGACGTTGAGCTGCGCGTAGCCGGCGGTGACGTCGCACACGAACGCGTGTGCATCGCCGATCGCGCGCTTCATCCACGTCTCGACGTGGCGGTGCACGGTGTCGCTCGCGACCACCCAGTAGCGCTCGTCGTCGAGCTTGGTCACGGTGAGGTCCGCCTGCAGCTTGCCGCCCTCGTCGAGCCACTGCGTGTACGTGATCTGGCCCGCCGCGCCGTCGACGTGGTTCGCGCTGATCCAGTTCAGCATCCGGCCGGCATCGCGACCCTCGACCTTGAACTTCGACATGAACGACATGTCCATCACGATCACGCCCTCGCGCGCGGCGCGGTGCTCGGCCTGCCAGTGGGGGAACCAGCTCGGCTTGCCCCACGTCAGCTCGTCCTTCGGCGTCTTGCCTGCGCCGGCGTAGTAGTCGGCGCCCTCCCAGCCCGAGACGTCGCGGAAGTACGCGCCGCGCGCCTTCAGCCGCTCGTAGAACGGCGACAGCTTCGCTCCACGCGCGGTCTCCATCGCGCGCGTCGGGTAATGGCACTGGTAGACCATGCCGAGCGACTCGACGGTGCGCATGCGGCGGTACTCGCGGTTCGCCTGGTACGGGTGCAGGCGATCGATGTGCATGTAGCTGACGTCGACGTCGGGCCGGCCGTGGACGAGCCAGTGCGCGACGACCCTGCCCATGCCGCCGCCGGTGATGATGCCGATCGAGTTGAGGCCGGCGCACACGAAGAAGTTCTTCAGCTCCGGCGCCGGGCCGACGATCGGCGCGAGGTCGGGCGTGAAGCTCTCCGGTCCGCAGAAGAACTTCTTGACGCCGACCTCCATCGAGATCGGCACGCGCGCCATCGCCTTCTCGACGTACGGCCCCATGCGGTCCCAGTCGGGCTGGATCTCGCCGAACGAGAAGTCGTGCGGCACGCCGGCGAGCTGCCACGGCGCGCACTTCGGCTCGAACAGGCCGACCATCAGCCCGCCGACCTCCTCGCGGAAGTAGCCGTACGAGCCGGGATCCTCGAGCACCGGCCAGCTCGCGCTCAGCTCGGGCACGCGCTCGGTGATCAGGTAGTAGTGCTCGGCCGACTGCAGCGGGATCGACACGCCGGCGAGCGCGCCGAGCTGGCGCGCCCACATGCCGGCGGCGAGCACGACGTACTCGCACTCGATCTCGCCGTGCGCGGTGACCACGCCGGTGACCGCGCCGCGCGCGGTCTTGAAGCCGACGACCGGCACGCCCTCGATCAGCGTCGCGCCCGCCGCGCGCGCGCCCTTCGCGAGCGCCATCGTGCAGCCGACCGGATCGGCGCGGCCGTCCTCCTTGACGTAGAAGCCGGCGAGCAGGTCGTCGGTCCGCGCGAGCGGGAACAGATCCTTGACCTGCGCCGGCGAGATCTCGTGGACGTCGACGCCGCACAGCCGGTTGAACGCCGACACGCGGCGGTACTCCTCGAGCCGATCCTGGTCGGCGGCGACCTCGATGAAGCCGACCGGCTTGAACCCGGTCGACTGCCCGGTCTCCGCCTCGAGCTGCGTGTAGAGATCGCGCGTGTACTTGCGCATCTCCGTCGACGTCTCGCTCGTCGAGCCGAACGTGACGATGAGGCCCGCCGCGTGCCACGTCGTGCCCGAGGTCAGGCGATCGCGCTCGAGCAGCACGACGTCCTTCCAGCCCATGTGAGCGAGGTGGTACGCGATCGAGCAGCCGATGATGCCGCCCCCGACGACGACGACGCGGGCGCGGCTGGGTAGGACGACTTCGGCCATGGCGCCGCGCAGTCTAGGCAAGCGACCTCGCGCTGTCGACGGGATACTCTCTGACGCGCCATGACGACGCAGCTCGACAAGACGCTCGGCCCGGTGCTCATCTGGGGCCTCGGCGTCGGCTACGTCATCTCGGGCATGTACTTCGGCTGGAACCTCGGGCTTCCCGAGGGCGGGCCGTACGGCCTGCTGGTGGCTACCGGAGTGGTCACCATCCTCTACATCGCGTTCGTGCTCGGTTATGCCGAGCTGGCGTGCGCGCTGCCGCGGGCCGGCGGCGTGTTCGTCTACACTTCACGTGCATTCGGCGGAAGCGTCGGCTTCATCGGCGGCGCGGCGCAGCTCGTCGAGTACATCCTCGCGCCGCCGGCGGTCGCCGCGGCGATCGGCGGCTACATCCACCAGGTCGCGCCCGGCGTGCCGGTGCTCGCGGCGGCGATCACCGCGTACCTGATCTTCACCGCGGTCAACATCATCGGCGTGCGGCTGTCGGTCGGCTTCGAGCTGGTGGTGACCGTGCTCGCGGTGATCGAGCTGGCCGTGTTCGGCGCCGTCGTGCTGCCGCACTTCTCGTGGCGTCACTTCTCGTACGACGCGCTGCCGCACGGGTGGGGCGGGGCGTTCGCCGCGCTGCCGTTCGCGATCTGGTTCTACCTCGCGATCGAAGGCATCGCGAACGTCGCCGAGGAGGCGAAGCGGCCGCAGCGCGACCTGCCGCTCGGCTTTGGCTGGGCGATGGCGACGCTCGTCGTGCTCACCGCGCTGACCTTGTTCGGCGCGGTCGGCGCCGACGGCTGGCCGGCGGTCGTCTACGACGGCACGGACACGTCGAACTCGCCGCTGCCGCTCGCGATCGCGCACGTCGTCGACAAGGGCAGCTGGCAGTTCCGCGCGCTCACCGGCGTCGGGCTCGTCGGGCTCGTCGCGAGCTTTCACGGCATCCTCGTCGCGGGCAGCCGCGCGCTGCTCGAGTTCGGCCGCGCCGGGTATGCGCCGCGCGCGGTCGGCGAGGTCCACGCCGGGCTGCGCACGCCGGTGGTCGCGCTGCTCGCGAACATGGTCGCCGGGCTCGTCGCGCTGATCGCGCTCGACACCGACGACATCATCCTGATCGCGGTGTTCGGCGCGCTGACGCTCTACGTGCTGTCGTCGGCCGCCGTGATCGCGCTGCGCCGCCGCGAGCCCGAGCTCGCGCGGCCGTACAAGACGCCGCTGTACCCGTTCGCGCCCGTCGTCGCGATCGCGCTGTCGCTCGTGTGCGCCGGCGCGATGGTGTGGAGCTATCCGACGATGGCGATCGCGTACGTCGCGATCATGAGCGTCGCGTACGCGCTGTTCGTGCTGTTCGTGCCGCGCGCGAAGCGGGTAACATTCGACGCAGGATGAGAGGGTGGCTCGTCGTCGCGCTTGCGGGTTGCGGGCGGCTCGGCTTCGGCGGCGATGCCGCGACCGCCGGCGATGTCGTGGTCGCCGACACGCCGCGACCGCCGCTCGCATTCGTCCAGCACGCGGGCAGGCTGTGCTCGAGCGCGCCGACCACGTGCAACACCGCGTTCGGCGTGGCGAGCGTCGGCGGCGACGTCCTGCTGATGACGGCGACCTACGCGAGCACGACCGCCCAGGTGAAGTCGGTGAGCGACAGCGATGGCGACACGTACCAGCTCGTGATCGGTCCGATGGCGTGGCCGGCATCCGCGTACCGCACCGAGCTGTGGTGGGCGCCGGCGCATGGCGGCGGCTCGCCGAACACCGTGATCGTCGATCTCACGGCGGCGAGCACCGCGTTCGAGCAGCTCTCTGTCGACGAGTACGCCGGCGTCGATCCGGCTCACCCGATCGATCAGACCGCGTTCGCGTCGGGGCTCTCCGGGACGACCGTCGACAGCGGGCCCAAGACGATCGCGACGGCGCCCGAGGTGATCTTCGGCCACGG
>JBLMXA010000863.1:0-2777 GCA_050257515.1 Acidobacteriota bacterium
CGCGCACCCGGCACGCGAGCGCGTTCTCCACCTCCGGTGGTGTGACGGTCGGCAGCACGTGGATCGCCGCGGTGCCGTCGGAGCCGGCGATCACGATGCGCTTGCCGTCCGGCGAGAACCCGGCGAACAGGACCTTCGCCGGATGCGAGTAGATCGCGAGCATCGCGCCGGTCCGCGCATCCCACACGCGCGCGGTGCCGTCCCACGACGCGGTGATCGCGAGCTGTCCGTCGGGGCTCCAGCCGCCATACGTGACGAGCCCGGAGTGGCCCTGCAGGCGCACCGGCGCCGCGGCCGGATCGCGCTCGAGGATCAGCGCGCGCTGGCGGCCGTTCGTGATCAGCAGGCGATCGCCGGACGGCGAGAACTCCGCGCTCAGGTGCGCGTCGCTGTCGTGATCGCGGTACGTCGCGACGACCGTGCCGTCGAGCGACCACACGTGGATCTCCGCGGCATCGCCGGCTGCGACGATGCGCGTGCCCGACGGATCGAACGCGAGCGAGCGCAGCGCGTACTGCTCGCGCGTCTGGAACCGCACGGCGCCGCTCGCCGCATCCCAGCACACGACCGAGCCATCCTCGGAGCTCGCCGCGATCGACGAACCGTCCGGCGACCATGCGAGCTGCGAGATCGACGCTGGCATCGCGAGCGCGACGCGCAGCGTTCCCGTCGCGGCGTTCCAGATGCGCACCTGGTGGTCGTCGCCGCCCGCGGCGATCTCGCTGCCGTCGGGCCGCATCGCCGCGAACGTCACCCAGCCGTCGTGGTCGTGGATCAGCTTCTGCTCGCGGCCGGTCGCGGCATCCCACACGCGCACCGTGCCGTCGAAACCCGCCGTGATCACCGAGGCGCCGCCTGCGCCGAACACCGCCGAGAAGATCAGGTTGCGATGCCCGGTGAGCCACACGACCGGCTCCTGCGGCCGCACGGACCACACGATCGCGTCACCGCCATCGCTCGCCGTCGCGACGCGTTCGCCTCGCGGATCGAACGCGGCCGAGGCGACACCGCCGCGATGTCCGTGCCAGCGCGCGACGACGCGCGCGGTGTCGGTCTCCCACAGCCAGGCCGTCGTGTCCTGCGAGGTCGTCACGACGTACTTGCCATCGGGCGAGAACATCGCGGTGTTTACGGCCGCCGCGTGTCCCGCGAGCACGCGCACGCGCCGGCCGCTGGCGGCATCCCACAGCGTCGCCGTGCGATCCGACGCGGTGACGAGATAGCGGCCGTCGTGGCTCGCCTCGGCCCAGCTCACCGGGCCGTCGCTGGCGACCTTGTACACGAGCTTGCCGGTACCCAGGCTCCAGACGGCCGCGGTGCCGTCGAGACTCGCGGCGACCACGCGATCGCTGCCGGGGATGAACCGCACCGTCTCGGTCGGGCCTTGCTGGCCGGTCAGCTCGCGCACGAGCTCGGTGCTGCGCACGTTCCACACCCGGACGACGCCGTGGCCGTCGCCGGCCGCGAGCAGCTCGCCGTCGGCGGACAGCGCGCAGTCGACGAAACCGCTGCCGCCTTGCAGGGTCGCGACCCGCTCGCCGCTGCGCACGTCCCAGATCGCGATCGCGTCGCCGCCGCCCGCCGTGAACGCGCGCTGGCCGTCGTGCGAGTACAGCGCGCAGCGAACCCTGCCGGTGTGCCGCCACACCTGCAGCCGTTTCCCGGAGTGAGTGTCCCACAGTCCCGCGGTGTGATCGGCGCTCGCGGTGAGCACGGTCGAGTCATCGGGAGCGAACACCGCGTCGAACACGGCGTCGGCGTGCGCGAGCTCGAGCAGCTGCTTGCCGGTGCGCGCGTCGGTGATGCGCGCGAGGTGATCGTAGCCGGCGGTCACGAGCAGCGCGCCGTCGTGAGAGAACCGGGCGCTGCGCACCGGGAGATCGTGGCGGATCTCGAACAGCTCGCCGTCGCTCGCGCGGATCGCCTCGGCGACGAGGTAGTCGTGTGCGCGGCCGCGCGCGCCGAGCTCGGCGGCCTTGTCGAGATACGCGAGCGCGAGCAGCGGCTGATCGGCGAGCACGTACTGCCTGCCTTCGGCCTCGTACTGCTTCTCGAGGTTCTCGCGCAGCTCGCGGCGCTGCTTGGTGACCCGCGTGTTCGCGACGACGAGCACGGCCACGACGGCGACCAGCGCGGTGAACGCACCCGCGACGAGCAGCCGGCGCAGCCGCCTGCCGCGCGCCGCGTCGGCAACGCTCGCGTCCGCGAACGCCGCCTCGAGCTCGGTGAGCGGGCCCGGGTGGCGCGCGCGCCAGCGCACGTAGTCCGCGAGCGCGTCGCCGCGCCACAGCAGGCCCTTCGCACGGCCGCGTTCGTGCCACTGCTCGGCGGCCGCGCGTAGCTGTTCGCGAAACCGCGCGCCCTCGGCGTCCTCGCGCTGCCACTCGACGAGGCGCGGCCACGCGACGAGCAGCGCCTCGTGCACGATCTCGAGCGTCTCGGCGCCGCTCTCGTTCTCCGACGCGACGAGCAAGCGCGCCGCGACGAGCTTCTCGAGCACGCGATCGGCAGCTTCGCCGCCGCCGAGCAGCTGGCGCAGATCCTTGGACGGGAGCACGGCGCGCGTGTGCTGCGTCGTCACGAGGTGTCGGAACGCCTCGCGGGCGAGCGCGCGCTCCTCGGGCAACATCGCGTCGAGCGTGACGTCGGCGTGCTGCGCGAGCGCGCCGCCGACGCCGCCGAGCATCTTGTACGCGCTGCGGGTCAGCTGCTTGAAGTGGCGGTCGCGCAGCTCCCATAGCTTCGCCGCGGTGAACGACAGCAGCGCGAGTGCGCCG
>JBLMXA010000864.1:0-3052 GCA_050257515.1 Acidobacteriota bacterium
TGACCGTCGAGCACGAGGACGTCAACTTCCGCACCAACAGCGCCGAGCTCGACGCCGACGAGGCCAGCAAGCTCGACGCGTCGCTCGCGAAGATCGAGGACGTCGTGAAGCGGAGCGGCAAGCTCATCAAGATGCAGCTCTACGTCGCCGGCCACACCGACACGGTCGGGCCGAACGCGAAGAACCTCGACCTGTCGCGCCGCCGCGCGCTGACGATCGGCCGCTACTTCAAGAAGCACGGCCTCGCGATCCCGGTGGTCGTCGCCGGATTCGGTGAGGAGGTGCTCAAGGTCCAGACGCCCGACAACACCGACCAGCGCGCGAACCGCCGCGCCGACTACGTGCTCGGCCCGGTCGGCGGCAGCCCGCCGTTCCGCGGGCCGTACCTGAAGGTGAAGGTCGGCTGGTCGCTGCTGCGGTGATCTCGCGAGACGGCCTACCGCGCGCTCGCGGTGCCGTGGGCGGGCGTGTAGTCGAGTCCAGCGAGAACGAGGCCGGCGAGGCCGCCGGCGACGAGGAACGCGCCGCCGAGCATGCCGCCGCCGCCGAACGTGGCGACGACGAACGGGCCGGCGCCGTCGGTGTCCGAGGCCCCGTGCGCGATCGCGTATCCGCCGGCGGCCGCGGCGGCGCCCGCGGCGATCACCAGCGCGTTGTACGCGCGCGCGCGCGGCGCGTCGGCGGCTGTGTGTGGCGTGAAGCAAGCGGCGAGCGCGACGCAGCAGAGAGCGCGAGGCATGGCGGCGGCTCGTGCAGCGCGCATGCCCGCATAACTCGCCGTGATCGCGCGCAGCGCGCACGGAATCTCGACGCGGATGGGATCTCCGTGTCAGCCACGTGGTTCCGGCTAAGATGGGGAGATGCGGTGGTTGCTGGTGCTCGCGTGCGTCGCCTCGTGCGAGTTCCGCCACGGCGCGGCAGGGCAGGGCGGCGCGGGCGACGCGCCCGGCTCGGACGCGCCCGGGGACGCGACGAGCAAGCTCGACGCTCCGGGCGATGGCTCCACCGTCAAGCACGACGCGCAGCCCGACGCGATGACCGGCGGGACCTGCGACCAGACCACGTGCAACGGCGTCGGCGGCACGTGCCTCGCCGGCACGTGCGTGATCGCTGCCGGCACCTCGGCGACCTGCCCGCAGAACGAGACGTGCTCGGTCAACTGCGAGGTCGACAACGTCAGCTGCACGTCGGCGGTGACCTGCGGCAGTGGCGCGACGTGCGATCTCCACTGCGACGCCGATCACTCGTGCGACAGCAACGTCAACATCACGTGCGGCGCGGGGGCGACCTGCAACATCTACTGCAAGGGCACGCACGCGTGCGACGCCGCGACCGTCAACTGCGACGCGACGGCGACCTGCATCTACCACTGCTGCGGCACGAACGCGTGCAACCCGATCAACTGCGGCGCGGCGAGCTGCTCGCAGGGTAACGCGACGTGCCCGTAGCGATGCTCTAGAATGGTCGTATGCATCGCGCCGTGCGCGAGCACGTGTGGCATACCGACCGCACGCCCGAGGAACAGCGCGTGTTCCGCGAGCGCGTAGCTTCCGCGACCCGACAGTTCGTCAGCATCGCGACGCTTGTCGCGATCGCGATCTCCGCGGTGTCGTGGCCGCTGGACTACCTGGCCTTCCGCGACCGCGGATCGGCCGCGCTGCTGTGGCACATCACCGAGTGGCGGCTGATCGTCATCGGCTGGTCGTTGGCGCTGTTACTCGGGTTCCGCGCGTTCCCGCGCCACGTCATGACGACCCTCGTCGTGGTGTCGCTTGCCGCCGTGTCCCTGCTGGGAGTCTCGGTCGGAAAGGTCGGCCCGCTCAAGACCAACTTCGTCTACACGTTCTACCTGCTGCCGCAGTTCGCCGTGCTGGTGTTCGTCCCGATCGTCCAGCGCGTCGTGCTGACGTTCGCGATCCCGGTCTGCAACGTCGGCGCGTACCTGATGATCGATCGCGACTTCCTTGCCTATCCGTACCTTCCGACGATGCTCGCCGTGCTGGCGGTGTCGTGCGCGCTGTCGATCATGATCGGGCATTTGTTCTACGACCTCGTGCGCGTGAGCTACTTCCGCGGCCGGGATCTCGAACAGGAGCGGCTCGGTTCGGAGCGTCTGCTGCGTCGCCTCGTCGATCACACCACCGCCGAGCTGCAGCGTCAGATCGCCGCGCGCTCGCAGGAGGTCGGCGAGGTCCTCGCCAAGCTCGCGCAGCAGCCGAGGGAGCCGATCGACGCGGGGCGCATCATCGATGGTCGGTATCGGGTGATCCGCTGGCTCGGCGCCGGCGGCGCAGGCGCCGTCCACGAGGTCGAGCGGATCGCGGACGGCCAGCGGTTCGCGCTCAAGACGCTGCGCGGCAACGTCGACCCGGAGGCGATGGCGCGGTTCGCGCGCGAGGCAGAGATCGCCGCGCGCCTCCATCACCCGAACCTCGTCGCCGTCGTCGATTTCGGCGTGGCCGACGGCGGGCTGTTCCTCGTGATGGAGCTGATCGAAGGCGGCTCGCTCGAGAACGAGCGCGATCACTTCGGCGATGCCGCGTGGGCGCTGCCGCTCCTCTGTCAGATCGCGACCGGCCTCGCGGCGATGCACGGGCTCGGGATCGTGCATCGCGATCTCAAGCCCGAGAACATCCTGGTCGCGAACGGCGTGGTGCGGATCGCTGATTTCGGGCTCGCCTCGCTCCAGTCCGACCGCATCGCCGGCCTCGGAGACGGTCGTCTCACCCATGCCGGCGAGGTGTTCGGAACGTTCGACTACATGTCGCCCGAGCTCGCCGGTGGCTCGCGCCGCGCGTCGGCGGCGTGCGACGTGTTCGCGTTCGGCGTGCTGGCGTACGAGATGACGGTCGGCACGAGGCCGTTCACCGACCCGCCCGTCGTGCTGAGCATCGCCAACCAGCCGATTCCGGCTGCCCCGGCTCGGGGAGTGATCGGCGGCCTGCTCAAGCGCTGTCTCGACGTCGACCCCGACAAGCGGCCCGCGGCCGCCGCACTCGTCGCGGAGCTGCGCTCGGTCCGGCCGTCGCACGACGACTCGACCCCGAAGCGT
>JBLMXA010000865.1:0-5383 GCA_050257515.1 Acidobacteriota bacterium
CGACGCTCGAGCCCGACATGCCGTATCTCGCGATCGCGTTCGCCGAGACGACCGACGACACCAAGCTGCTCGTCAACGACGAGGACATCCCGATCAAGGAGGCCGGCGGCATCCCGGTCGATCCCGGCCCCGTGACGGTGGTGGTGACGCGGCCGGGCCGCGTCCCGTACGAGGTGAAGCTGACGATCGACAAGAAGGAACACAAGGCCGTCGCGGTGCCCAAGCTCGGCCTGCCGGTGACCGTCAACAAGGGCCGCCGCAGGATCGGCGAGATCCTCACGATCGGCGGCGGCGCGGCGATCGTCACCGGCATCACGCTGGGGCTCGTCGCGCGCAGCCGCTACCACACCGCGTACGACAAGTACTGCAAGGACGCGATGCCCGGGCAGACCATGCCGACGTGCGACGCGACCGGCCAGCCGCAGATCGAGTCGGCGCTGCAGCTCGGCGACTTCGGCACCGGGTTTGGCATCGGCGGCGCGGTGCTCGCGGGCGTCGGCGCGTACCTGTGGTTCTTCGGCCCGCACGACGAGGGCAAGGTGGCGTTCGGCCCGCAGCTCGACGCGCACGAGGCCGGGATCTTCGCCGTGGGGAGCTTCTGATGCGCCGCACAGTCGCGATCGTCGTCGGCGGGCTCGTGGTCGCGCAGCTCGCCGCGGCCGATCCGCGCAGCGACAAGCTGTTCGACGAGGGCCGCGCGCTGCTCGACAAGCACGACGCGCAGGGCGCGTGCGCCAAGTTCACCCAGGCGATCGAGATCGATCCGACCGCCGCGGGCACGATGCTGAACCTCGGCCTGTGCAACGAGGAGCTCAAGAAGTACGCGACCGCGCTGTACTGGTTCCGCAAGGCGCAGACCGCGGCCGCCGAGGCTCACCCTCGCCTGCCGCAGCACGAGCAGGTCGCGAAGGATCACACCGCGGCGCTCGCGCAGAAGGTCGCGACGATCAGCATCACGTTCGCGGGCGGCGAGCCGCCGGCCGGCGCGCGCGTCAAGATCGACCACGTCGACGTCAAGCCCGAGGACTACAACCACGCCGAGGTCGATCCCGGCCATCACGTGCTCGACGCGGGCGCGCCGCACATGAAGAACGTGCACGAGGAGTTCGACGTCGAGGACAAGCCGGGCGCGGGACCGCCGCAGATGATCGAGTTCGTCCAGGGCGAGAACACGATCACGATCGATCGCGGCCGCACGCGGCGGCGCGCGGCGATCTACACCGCGATCGGCGGCGGCGCGCTGCTCGTCGCCGACGGCATCGTCGCGCTCTACGCGTACCACTCGTACCACGGTGCGTTCTTCCCGAACGATGCGAACTGCGACACCAACCCGTCGAACCTGGATCCCGCGCCGTCCAAGCACTGCGCGAACACGACGGGCCCGGTCGCGAAGACCGCGCTCGGCGATCCCGCAGCGGTGAAGCGGACGACCGACGCGCGCAACCTCGCGTCGACCTGGGGCACCGGCCTGTTCATCGCCGGCGCGGTCGCGGTCGGCGTCGCGAGCGTGCTGTACTTCACGGCGCCGCAGGCCGAGAAGCTCGATCAGACCGTGTTCGTGCCGGTGCTGTCCCCCGACGGCGGCGGCTTCGCGATCATGCGGCGGTTCTGAGAGATTGAACCGCCAAGGCGCCAAGGACGCCAAGCCGGAGCCAGAAGAGAAGTTCTTCTTCTCTGCTCGGCGATCTCGGCGCCTTGGCGGCTAATTCTTCTGGATCTTCGCGAGCAGCGCCTTGGCCCGCGCGCGAATGCCGCTGCCGGCGCGGATGTCGTCGCACAGCCGCTCGAGCAGGGCCTGGGCGCCGGCGCGGTCGCCCTCGGCGATGAGCAGGCGCGCGTCGGCGAGCCGCGCGAGGATGTCGGCCTCGTGCTCGCGCGTGACCGGCTTGCCGGAGAGCTCGGCGTCGAACACCTTGCGCGCCTCGGCGACGCGGCCGAGCTCGGCGAGCGCGGTCGTGCGCACGGTCGCCGCGAGCTGGCGGAAGCCGCCGCGCTGCTCGGTGCGATCGAGCTCGGCGAGCGCGCCCTGCCAGTCCTCGCGGATCTCGAGCGCGAGCGCGCGGTAGACCGAGAACGGCGCCTTCTTGCGCGCGCTGCCGCGGCGCGCGAGCTGGAACTCGGCGAGCTCGAGCACGCGTTCGGCATCGCCGACCGCGACCGCGCGCGCCATCGCCGCGCGCTCGGTCACCAGCCGGAACACGAACCACAGCACGAGCACGAACGCGAGCCCCATCGACTCCCACGCCTTGCCGGTCGTGTCGGTCTCGCTCGTGATCATCAGGATGGTGTACGCGGTCGTCATCATCGCAGGCACCACCCACCCCGCCGCGATCACCCACAACAGGCCGCGATGACCGGCGAACCCGGTGCGAGGTGCGGAGGTCATGAGGCACCGCCCCCGCGCAGGTGGTTCGCGATGCGCATCGCCACCTCGAGCGCTTGCTCGTAGTTGAGGCGCGGGTCGACGCGCGTCTTGTACGCGCGCTCGAGATCCGCCTCGACGAGCCCGCGCGCGCCGCCGATGCACTCGGTGACGTCCTCGCCGGTGAGCTCGACGTGAACGCCGCCGAGCCGGGAGCCCAGCCGCGTGTGCAGGGTGAAGCTCTTCTCGAGCTCGTCGACGATCTTGTCGAACCGGCGGGTCTTGATGCCCTGCGGTGTGGTTTCGGTGTTGCCGTGCATCGGGTCGCACACCCATAGCACGCTGCGGCGCGCCGCGCGCACCGCCTCGACGAGCGCCGGCAGCTTCTGCTCGACCTTGTCGGCCCCCATGCGGGCGATCAGCGTGATGCGGCCGGGCTCGCGCTCCGGATCGAGCGCGTCGAGCAGCCCGACGAGCCACTCGGTGGTCATCGCAGGCCCGATCTTGATCCCGATCGGGTTACGGATCCCGCGGTGGAACTCGACGTGGGCGCCCTCGAGCTGCGCCGTCCGCATCCCGATCCACGGGAAGTGCGTCGACAGGTTGTAGTGGCCCGGCCGGCGCGGCACGCGGCGCGTCTGCGCCTGCTCGTACGGCAGCGCGAGCGCCTCGTGGCTCGTGTAGATGTCGACGCGTCGGAGGATCTCGCTCTCCATGCCGGTGATCGCCGACACGAACTCGATCGACTCGCGGATCGACGTCGCGATGCGCTCGTACTGCTGCGCGTGCGGCGAGCCCTTCGCGAACGATACGTCCCAGTACTCCGGATGGTGCAGATCGGCGAACCCGCCGTCGAGCAACGCGCGGATGAAGTTGAGCGTCAGCGCCGCGCGCTCGTAGGCGCGCAGCATCAGCTCGGGATCCGGCTCGCGGTCGGCGGCGGTGAACGCGTCGCGGTTGATGAGGTCGCCGCGGTACGCCGGCAGCGTGACGTCGCCGCGCGTCTCGACGTCGGCCGAGCGCGGCTTCGCGTACTGCCCGGCGATGCGGCCGACGCGGATCACCGGCTTGTTCGTGCCGTGGACGAGCACGAGGCTCATCTGCAGCAGGATCTTCAGCTTCGCCGCGATCGGATCGCTGCGGCAGTCGTCGAAGCTCTCGGCGCAGTCACCGCCTTGCAGCAGGAACGCGTCGCCGCGCGCCGCCTTCGCGAGCTGCTCGCGGAGGTGCTCGATCTCCCACGACGTCACGAGCGGCGGCAGCCGCCCCATCTCGGCGAGCACGCGCTGGAGCGCGGCCGGGTCGCCGTACCCGACCTGCTGCGCCGCGGGGCGCGCCTGCCAGCTCGTCGGAGACCACTCAGTCGTCATCGCTTGGCTCCTGCGGTTGCTTGCTACACCGCAGCGGCCGCCGGCCCGCCCGCTCGATGCGGTGGGTGCGGTACTGCGTGGGATCGATCGGGCCCTTGCGCGCGCGCAAGACGTCCGCGATCGCGTCGCGGATGATGACGTCGGTCGCGGTGACCTCGGGCCGGTGCTTGCCGAACATCGCGTCGCCGCCGCTCGCGAGGAAGTCGCTCGTCGCGATCGTGTAGTGCCCGCGCGGATCGAGCGGCTTGCCGCGCACCTCGATCGCGAGCTCGACGTGGCGGTCCTTGCAGCTCGCCTTCACGGTGAGCCCCGACCACGACAGCATGCCGCCGTCCTTCTGGAGGTTCGCCTTGACGATCTTGCGCAGCTGCTGCCCGGTCACCGCGATCAGCGCGAACCGGTTGTCGAACGGCATCGCCGCGAACAGCTCGCCGTACGTCAGCTCGCCGGCGGGCAGGTCCTGGCGCAGCCCGCCGCCGTTGGTCATCGCGACGTCGGCATCGGGCCGCGCCGCGAGCATCAGATCGGTGACGAGATCGCCCTCGGCCGATTCGGTCTTGTACGCCTTCGTGATCACGCCGGCGAGCGCGACGCCGAGCTTCTCGTCGCGGCGCGCGCCGGCTCTCGCGATCGCCGCGTCGACGATCTGCTGGACGGCGGCGTCGGCGATCACCGGCCGGCCCTCGTAGGCAGCGGGGTGGCACTGCGCGACCGGGATCGCGTTGTGCTCGGCGTCGAGCGGGCACGGCAGCTCGGGCGGGAAGATCTTCGCGCCGTCGACGTGGCCGGCCGTGATCTGCAGATCGATGCGGCCGAACGCGCGGCCGCTCGAGAACGACTCGATCACCGGGATGCCGTCGATGAACTGGGCGACGCCGGCGTGCGTGTGACCGGCGACGACGACGTCGACGAGCCCGCGCGGCAGCTCGTGCAGCACCTCGAACAGCTCGGTGGCGCGATCGCAGCTCGCGACGTCGTCGGGGTGCGCGAGGTCCTTGCACTCCGAGCCGATGTGCATCGTCGCGACGATCACCTGCGCGCCCTGCTGGCGCAGCACGCGCGCCTCGGCCGCGAGCGCGGCCGCGGGCGGCGGCTGGATGCGCAGGCCCTTGAAGTTCGCCGGCATCGTCGTGTACGGGGTCGCCTTCGTGCTCGCGCCGACGAGGCCGACCTTCACGCCCGCGACCTCGACGAGCGTGCCGGGCAGCACGTTGTTCCACGCGATCGGCGCGCCGGTCGCCTCGTCGGTGATGTCGGTGACGAGGAACGGGAAGTGCGCCTCGGCGATCCGCGCCTTGAGCGCGCCGCGCGGATCCTGATCCGGCGAGTGCGCGGTGGCGTCGGGGCCCAGCGGCCCGTAGTCGAACTCGTGGTTGCCGATCGCGGACGCGGCGTAGCCCATCTGGTTGTACGCGCGCACGACGTCCGCGCCCTCGGCGAGGTTCGACTCGAGCGTGCCCTGGAACAGGTCGCCGGCATCGACGAGCAGCACGCCGCCGCCGTCGGCGGCGCGCGCGGCGCGCACGTTCGCGACGAACCCCGCGAGCAGCGGCAGCCGCTCGAGCACGCCGCGCCGGCACCGCCCGCGCCCGCGCCCGCGGCCGGCCGGCACACGCTGACGATCATCGGCACCAACGACCTGCACGGCGCG
>JBLMXA010000866.1:0-7984 GCA_050257515.1 Acidobacteriota bacterium
CGCAGCAGGTCGCGAAGCAGTTCCTCGGCGCGGAGAAGTCGCTGTCGCGCAAGGCGAAGGAAGCGATCATGGCGCGCCGCCTCGAGGCGACGTACTCGAAGGAGGCGATCCTCGCGGTCTACCTGAACCAGATCTACCTCGGCGACGGTGCGTGGGGCGTCGCGGCCGCGGCGCGCCGCTACTTCAACAAGGAGCTCGATCAGCTGACGCTCGCGGAGTGCGCGCTGATCGCGGGGCTCGCGAAGGCGCCGACCCTGTACTCGCCGGTGCACCGCGAGAAGCTCGCGACGGAGCGCCGGAACCTCGTGCTCGACAAGATGGCCGAGTACGGCGTCGCGACGGCCGACGAGGTCGCGAAGGCCAAGCAGGAGCCGATCAAGCTCGAGCTGTACCGCGACATCTTCCCCGATCGCATGCCGTACTACGCGGAGCAGGTGCGCCGCATGGTCACCGAGGAGGAGGGCAACGACGAGCTGTTCGCCGGCGGCCTGCGCATCGAGACCGCGGCCGAGCCGACGTGGGAGGCCGCCGCGTACGACAACGCCGATTTCGGCGCGCGCCACCAGGACAAGCGCCAGGGCTGGCGCGGCCCGGAGTGGCGGCTCGACGGCGCCGCGCGCGCGACGTTCCTCGCGCGCCAGAAGCAGCTGTACGGCACCGGCCCGCTCCAGCCCGGCAAGCGCTACCTCGCGCTCGTCGACAAGGTCGACGGCGACAAGGCCGAGCTGCTCGTCGGCGACCGCCGCGTCAAGCTGCCGCTCGCGAACATGAGCTGGGCCGCGAAGTGGCAGCCCGGCAACGCGGAGAACGATCAGACGATCGAGAGCCCGCGCGACGCGCTCAAGCGCGGCTACGTCGTGTGGGTGACGCGCGAGATCCGCAGCGTCGGCAAGTACCGCGACTGGAACATGCCCGACAAGACGAACCCGGTGTGGATCCCGCACGACGACCAGCGCGAGTGGGACGACAAGCACCGCGACGTCGTCAAGCTCGAGCAGGTGCCGCACCCGCAGACGACGATCTTCACCGCCGATCATCACACCGGCTACGTCGTCGCGATGGTCGGCGGCTTCGACTACGACCGCAGCGTGTTCAACCGCGCGGTACAGGCGTGCCGCCAGCCGGGCTCGACGTACAAGCCGATCTATTACGCCAAGGGGCTCCAGGACGGCTACGGCTTCGACACCGTGCTCGACGACATCCCGGTCGAGATCACCGATCCCGACACCGGCGAGACCTGGACGCCGACGAACCTCGGCGGCAGCGATCCGACGCAGGCGGACGTCACGCTCGAGTACGCGCTCGTGTTCTCGAAGAACGTGCCGTCGGTCGATCTGTTTCACCGGCTGCGCCGCGAGGGTTGCGAGCAGCCGGGCGTGCAGTGCTCCGACGGGCACAAGCCGGGCTCGCTGCCCGGGGACAAGGCGATCGAGCGGTGGATTCGCGGGCTCGGGATCGACACGCCGCTCTCGGTCGACGACGCGCTCGCGCTCGGCGCGTCGTGCAGCAAGCTCGACGAGATGGCGCGCGCGTTCACCGTGTACGCGCGGCTCGGCACGTGGTGGCCGCGCCCGGCAGGTCACGAGAAGGACTGGGTGTACATCCGCCGCATCCTCGACCGCGCCGGCAACACGATCGAGGACAACACCGTCGCCGAGGATCCGCGGCTGACGACCGGCGATCGCTACGACCGGCTCGCCGCCCTCGCCGGCATCGAGGCGCCGCGCGCGATCCCGCAGCGCACCGCGTTCCTGATGACGAAGCTGCTCGGCGAGGAGGTCCAGTTCGGGTTCGCGAACGTGCTGCGCGCGACCGGCATCAACGCCGCGGGCAAGACCGGGACGTCGAGCTTCACCCACGACAACCTGTTCATCGCGTTCACGTCGCGGTTCACGACCCTGGTGTGGATGGGCGACGACAAGAAGGAGCGCGCGCTCGGCAAGAGCGACGCGGCGTACATGACCGTGGTCCCGCTGTGGGCCCGGTACATGTACGAGGCCGCGCGGGGCTATCCCAACCCCACGATTCCCTGGACCATCCCGCCCGGCCAGAACCCGAACGACCGGGGCGACCACTCCAAGGGCAAGAAGGCCGACCAGCCGATGGACCTGATCTGGCGGCCGACGAAGAAGAAAGATCCTGGCGCAGACGACCGGCCGCCGGTGTAGTGTCCGCGCCGGGATGAGGAACCTCGCTTGGCTTGCCCTGGTTGCTGCGTGTGGAGGCGGCACGACTCCGCACGCGCCTGGTCCGATCGTCAGCTCGCTGATGCCCCAGAGCGGTACGTGGGGCACCGAGGTGACGATCGATGGCGTGCACTTCGGTGGCGTGCCCGGAATGTCGTCGGTCGTCGCGTTCGACAGCGCGGTCGGTGCGAACGGGTTCGTCGTCGACAGCTGGACCGATACGCGGATCAAGGGCCGCATCGCGTTCCCGGGAACCGGCGGGATGTACGTGCAGACGCCGGCGGGCTCCGCCGACATCGGCTCGTTCACGACGACGATGCCGTACCAGCCGAGCATGGCGCTCGACGTCGCGCAGCTCGCGAGCTCGCTCGTGCTGTCGACCGGGAGCGTCGCCGCGGTGTACCGCTCGTACGAGCTGGCGCCCCAGGCGACGCTCGCCGACTTCGGCGCGAGCAAGACGTACGCGCTCGCCGGCGTGCTCGATCCGAACGACGCGAGCGCGCCGATCTACGCCCAGCTCGTCGAGGCCGACGATCACACGCCCGAGGTGATCGCGACGAGGACCGACGGCACGGTCGCGGTGTTCGGCACGGCCGGCACCGCGGACACCGGCCTGTCGGGCACGGTGCTCGCGGCCGCGCGCGACGCGACCGGCGTGTACGCGTGGATCGACACGACGAGCGGCCTCGTGCGCGCCCGCCCGGGCACGACGTGGACCGTCGACCGCGGCCCGATCACGACCGCGCACTCGCCGCTCTCGGGCGCGGTCGCCGGCGACGGCACGCTGTGGCTCACCGTCGAGGAGCCCGCCGGAGCCGGCATGGGCTACGTGTCGCTGCAGACGCTCGCGCCGACCGACACGCAGCTCGGCGCGCTCGAGCGCGTCGACCCGGCCGCCCACGCCGATCCGATGCCGCAGCCGCGCGTGCTCGTCGCGAGCGACGGCATTCACGCGCTCGTGACCGCCGCGACCGCGCGCCTGCGCACCGCGGCGTCGACGTGGAGCGACGCGCCGGCGATGGCCGGGCTCGTCGACTACGCGTTCGCCGGCACCACGCTGACCGCCGTCGTCAACGACGCGAGCGCGAAGACGACCTCGTTCGTCTCCGACGTCACGATGCCGGCGTCGGCGCAGGTGATCCCCGTGTGGCCGATGCTGTCGCAGGGGTTCGCGCTCGACGCCGCGGGCAAGGTGCACCCGCTGATCGACAACGGCAACGTCACGTACGCGCTGACGCCGCCCTGACCGCGGACGGCCGCGCGAGCGGCAGCGCGAGCGCGAACGTCGTGCCGCGCTCGAGCTCGGACTCGACCGACACGCTGCCGCCGCTCGCCTCGGCGACGCGGCGCACGATCGCGAGGCCGAGGCCGGTGCCCGGGAGCTCCGCGGTGCTCTCGGCGCGGAAGAACGGCTCGAACGCGCGCTGTGCATCCTCGCGCGACATCCCGCGGCCGTTGTCGGTGAGCCGGATCTCGTAGCCGCCGGACCTGGTGCGACCGATGACGTTGATCGCGAGCGGCACGTCGGGACGGCGGTACTTCACCGCGTTCTCGGCGAGGTTCCACAGCGCCTGGCGCAGCAGGCCCTCGCTGCACGACACCGCGGCCGGCTCGAGATCGACGCGCAGCGCGCCGCCGGCGCCGTTCACGAGCGACCCGACATCCGCCTGCAGCGCGGCCGCGAGCGGCTCGGTGCGCGCGACGCTGTCGAGCGGCATCCGGCCGATCCGCGACAGCTGCAGCAGATCGGTGACGAGCTCGTCCATCTGAGTGACGCCGCGGTGGAGGATCGTCGTCGTCGATCTCGCGGCCGGGAACCGCTCCGCGAGGAGCGAGGCCGAGAGATGGACGGCGTGAAGCGGACCGCGCAGGTCGTGCGCGACGCGTCCGGCGAACGCGTCGAGCTCGCGGTTGCGGTTCTCGAGCTCGAGCGCCTGCTCGCGCAGCCGCCGCTCGCGGCGATGGATCGCGCGCGTCACGTACACGCCGATCACGATCGTCAGCGCCGCGATCAAGGCCGACAGCACGAGCCGCAGCTCGAGCGAGCTCGCCTGCAGCTCGTCGATCTCCTGCTGCGCGTGCTGGCCCGCGCCGCGGTTGATCGCGATCGCGCCGGCGAGATCGCGGCTGACCGCATCGAACGTCGGCTTGGCCGCGTCGAGCACGCCGCGGGCGTCGGCCACGAGGTTCCTGCGCGACAGCGCGACTGCCGAGGCGGTGTAGCGGTCGGCGGCGGCGAGGTCCTCGCGCAGCTGGATCCACACCGCCGCTTCGCCCTCGAACGACACGAGAGGCTCGTACTGGCGCGCGGCTGCCGCCAGATCTTCCTGGACGGCGGCGAGCCTCGCCTCGACCGCCGTCAGCTGCGGCTCGTCGTGCTCGACGATGCGGAGCGCGAGCGCCGCGCGCTCGCGCTCGAAGTCGATGCCCATGCGGCCGATCAGCTCGATGCTCGCCAGCGCGTTCTTCTGGATCTCGTCGACTCGCCGCTTGACCGTGCGCGACTTCGAGTAGGTGACGAGCTGCGTCGCGACCAGCAGCACCAGGATCGTGCCGAACGCGCCGGCGACCAGCCAGCGCGTGCGGCGAGTGCGCGTGCCCTGCACGGCCGCGAGCATACCCGCCACCGCCCTCGATGGCTCCTGAGACGTTCGTTAAGGCGTCAGGTGCGTCACGAGCCCGCTCGTGACGACGACGCGGCCGGCACGGCGCTGCTCGAGCTCGGTCAATCCCGCACACAGCGCGCGGCGGCTGGCCTCGGGAGCGCGCCCGCGATCGACCAGCACGATCGCGCCGCCGTCCCGCACGACGCGCTTCCACTCCCGCAGCGACAGCTCCCAGCCGTCGTCGACCGCGACGTCGGTCGCGACGACGCCGTCGAGCGAGCGGCTCTCGATCGCGGACAGATCGGCGAGCGCGTTCGTCAGGCGCTTCGCGGCACGCGCCGACAGGCCGATCGCGAGCACCTCGCGGCCGTTGCCGAGCGCGGCGGCGAGCTTCGCGTTGCCGATCACGGCGAGCTTGCCGGTCGCGCGCGCCGACGCGAGCGCCTCGCCGATCGCGGTCACCGACGGCGTGACGAAGATGCCGTCGAGCATCACTTCCAGGTCATCGCGCCGAGGTAATCGCGCTTGCCGAGGTCGATCCCGTTGTGGCGCAACAGCGCGTACGTCATCGTCAGGTGGAAGAAGAAGTTAGGCTGCACCGACTCGATGAAGTAATCGCGAGCGGTCATCGCCTTGCCTTCCCAGCGCGGCAGCGAGATCTTGCGGTTCTCGGCGCCGGTGAAGTCCTCCTCGGTGAAGCTGTCGACGTACGCGAGCACGGTCGCGATCCGCTTGCGCAGATCGTCGACCGTGGTCTCGGTGTCGGGGTGCGACGGCGGCTCCTTGCCGGCGACGCGCGCGGCGGCGAACTTCACCTGATCGCACACGGTCTGGATCTGGCGAACGAGCGGGAACATGTCGGGCGCGAGTCGCGTCTGCAGCAGCGTGTTGACGTCGAACTTCTTGGCCGCGGCGTGCGCGGCGGCCCTGTCGAGCCAGGTGTTCACATGGCCGAGCAGCTTCTTCATCTCGAGCACGTACGCGTAGATCGCCATGGCGGTGGCGTATCACAGATCGCGCATGTACTCGCAGCGCGGCGCCTCGATCTGCGGCGTGATCCACGTGACGTTCGCGAGCTCGTCGAGCAGGAAGCGGAAGTTCCCGTACGTGACGACGAAGAAGTCCATCTTGCGCTTCTTGATGCCGCCGCCGGTGTCGTCGGCGCGCACGCAGCCGTCGTGGATCGAGCCGTCGGGGAGCACGAGCCCGTCGAACTCGGGGATGTAGATCGGCTCGCCGATCGGCACGAGCCGCGGATCGACCGCGACCGACTTGAACGGGATCAGCGGGCGCAGCCCGGCGCCGCGCCCGAACGGATGCTCGTCGACGTCGAGCTGCTCGAAGCACGTGCCGTAGCCGAACGGGCACTTGCCCGTGTAGTTGACGATGCGGCCGTCCTTCATCAGCCCCGAGCCTTCGAGCCGGAGTGACCACGCGAACCGCTCGGGCACGCGGCCGAAGAAGAAGCCATCCGGAGTGTAGAGCTCGACGCGCGTGTTCTGGTTGACCTGCTTGCGGCGCCCGCTCTTCGGGATGTCGGGGTTCTGCGGGTCGTCGTAGTCGCCCTCGAGCGAGAGCCAGTAGAACCGCAGCGCCCACCCGTACTCGTCGACGAGCGGATATCCGCAGCACAGCTTGTTCTTGCCGCGCATCGGCCGCTTCGGCATCAGCGGCATCTCCTCCTTGCGCAGCTTGCTGTCGTCGGCGTGCGCCGCCGACGCGGCGAGCACGAGCAAGGCGAGGACGAGGCGCACGTCGTGATCCTACGGGGTGCGCGCGCGATCCGCCAGCCGGAGCGCCCACGCGCCGGGCACCTGCGTCTTGCTCGTCCAGCGGTCGCACGGGCGACCTCGCGTGTACGTGCAGCCGCCGGTGCGCACCACGACGGCATGCGACAGGTAGATCCGGTCGCCGGCGACGCCGACGTCGAGCTGGCTGATCGCCGGCAGATCGGACGGCAGCGCGAGCGCGGTCAGCCGCGAGCCGTCGAGATCGACGACGTCCAGCTTCACGCCGAGCCCGGTCCCGGCGATCAGCACGCGCCCGCCGGGCAGCGCGAGCGCGCGGTACGGCGAGCTGCGCTCGGCCTCGAGCGCGACGGTGTGCTCGCCGCGGGCGTCGCGCACGACGAACGAGGTCACGCCGACGCGCTCGCACGGATCGGTGACGACGAGCGCGCGATCGCCGGCCGCGACGAACACGTCGCGGTGACCGCCGCACTCGCGAGGCTCCTCGCGACGTTCGAGATCGGGCTCGCTCGCCGGCACCTTGTCGACGTGCTGCCACACGCCGGTGGGGGTGTCGTCGCGCACGGCCGGGGGCGCCGGCGGCGGCGCCGGCGGCGGCTCCTTGTCGTGCCGGCACGCCGCGCAGACGACCAGGCACGCGGTCGTGCGCCTCATTCGACCAGGGTATACGGTGCAGGCGTGTGGGTGCACGACCTGCGAGATGCCGACGACGACTGCGGCGGTAAGGCCGTCGGGCTCGCGAGGCTGATCGCGGCCGGCCTGCCGGTGCCCGACGGCTTCGTGATCGACGACGGCGCGTTCCGCGCGATCGTGGGCGAGCTGGCCGGCGAGCTCGACGGCGCCGGTCACGCGCTCGAGCAGGCCGCACGGCGGATCGCGGCCGCCGAGCTACCGCGCGAGCTCACGGCGGAGGTGGCCGCGCGCGCCGCGCGGCTCGGGCCGCTCGTCGCGGTGCGCTCGTCGGCGACGATCGAGGATGGCGCGGCCGGCGCAGCCGCCGGCGTGTTCTCGTCGCGCACCGCGGTGCCCGTCGATCAGGTGTGGACCGCGATCCGCGCGGTGTGGACGAGCGCGCTGACGCCGCTCGCGGCCGCGTACGCCCGCCGGCGCGGCGGTGCGATCGATACTCCGCAACGCTCCGCGTTGCTGCGCGCCCCGGCAAAGCCGGGGCTCGCGATCGCGATCGGCGTGATCGTCCAGCGGTACGTCGCCGGCGAGCTCGTCACCGTGTACACGCGGCCACCCGGCGAGCCCGAGACGCGCGAGATGGTGATCCAGCGCAGCGGCCGGCTCGAGCGCGGCGACGTGCCGCTCGCGCGTGCGGCCGAGGCGGCGATCGGCGCGGAGGCGACCGGCGCGGACGTCGAGCTCGTCGCCGACCAGCTCGTGCAGGCGCGTCCGATCGTGCATCCGCAGCCGCGCGCGCTCGTGCCGCCGCCGCCGG
>JBLMXA010000867.1:0-40578 GCA_050257515.1 Acidobacteriota bacterium
GCGTGTTGGTGAGCCCGCGCCCGACGTACACGCTGCCGGCCGCCGTCGAGGTCGCGATCACGGTGAGCAGCGACGTCGCGACGGCGACCTTCGGATCGAGGCCGAAGCCGAGCACGAACGCCGGCACCAGCACGATGCCGCCGCCGATGCCGATCCACGCGCCGAGCCATCCCGCGCCGCAACCCACCGCGACCAGGGCCGCGAGGGTAGCGTACGACAGCGGGATCACGGTCGCAGCCTACCTCACTCGCCGCGCCGCAGTCACGGTTCGTGGTTCCAGGCGGGGTCGGGCAGACCGCGCACGAGCTCGCGTGGCGACGCGCCGGCGAGCGCGGCGATGGCGCGGAACGCGCGGCCGCCCAGCGTGACCTCACGACAGTCCCAGCCCCAACCGACGCGCGCGTAGAGCTTGACGGCGCTCGCGACCGCGGTGCCGCGGAGGAACACGCCGCCGGTGGCCTGGATCTCGCGGCACGCGAACGCGATCAGCGCCGGCGCGACGCCGCGGCCGCGTGCCGAGCGGCGCACGAACAGGTCGCACAGGCTCGCTCCGCGCACGCAGTGGTGGAGGTCATAGTCGTCGTTCCAGGCGATGAACCCGGCGTCGCACAGCGCAGCGCGGACGCGGCCGGCCGCGAGATCGGCGACCAGCTGCGGGAGCTTGCCGGCCCACGTGCGCGCCCATAGCTCGGTCATGTACTCGTCGAGCAGGGCGGCGAGCGGTGCGGCATCGTCGACGGTGGCGATTCGAATGTCCACGGTCACTCCTCCACGAGCGAGGTCGGATCTTCCGGCCACGCGTGCTTGGGATAGCGGCGCATGAGCTGCTTGCGCAGCGCGGGGTAGTGGCGGACCCAGAAGCCGGGCAGGTCGGTCGTGACCTGGACCGGGCGCTGGTTCGGCGCGAGCAGGTGGAGGACGAGCGGCACGCGGCCGTCGCCGACGGTCGGCGCGCGCGCGAGGCCGAAGAAGTCCTGCATGCGCGACGCGAGCCACGGCGGGCGATCGAGCTCGTAGTGGATCGGCGCGCGGCGGCGGCGGGGCAGGGTGAGGTGCGTCGGCGCGAGGCGGTCGACGAGCGCGCGCTTGTCGGCGAGCTGGGCGTCGAGCAGGTCGAGCAGGCCCAGCTGGCGCAGCTCGGCGAACGAGATCGCGCCCTCGCACGCGCGCGCGACCACGCCGGCGAGCGCGTCGTCGGTGGGCGAGGCGATGCCGGCCTCGGGCGCGACGCTCGCCGCGAACGCGACCCGCGCGCGCCACTGCGCGAGCGCGTCGGCATCGACGAACCGCTCGAGCCCGGCGGCGAGCGCCTGCTTCGCGAGCAGCTCGGCGGACGCGTGATCGGCGGGCGCGGGTGCGCGCTGCTCGTCGATCGCGAGCCCGTCGTACTCGAGCCGCTGCACGCGCTCGACGCGCCCGCGGTCGGCGTTCCACACGAGGTCGTCGCGCTCGCTCACGCGGTCCATGTACAGATCGAGCAGCCAGGCCGCGTCGATCGCGCTCGCTCGCCGGACCTGCACCTTGCTCGCCTGGCCGCGCGCGCCGGTCTCCGCGGCGTCGACCGCGACGAGCAGCTCGGCATCGATCACCGCCGACGTCGGCGCGAGCGTGCCGGTGCCGCCGCCGGCGAACACGATCTCGGCGCTGCGCGGCGCGCGCCGCTTGCCGACGCGATCGGGAAACCCCGTCAGGATGCACAGCCGGAGCTCGCGATCGACCGCGTCGGCGTCGCGCGGGCCGCGCGCGCGTGTGTCGGCGATCCGCTCGAGCTGCTTCGCCGCGCGCTCGACGTGGAACGCGGTGCCGCGATCGAGCCCGCGCTTGTCGGCGAGCGCATCCATGTCGTCGATCAGATCCGACTCGGATGCGATCTTGGCGGTCGCGCCGCGCTGCCGCCGCTCGAGGCGGATGTCGCGCGCGCCGACGAGCGCCGCGATCGTGCACGCCTCGGGCGCGACGCCGCGAGCTTCCGCCTCGCAGATCACGCGCGCGAGCCGCGGGTGCAGCGGGAACCTCAGCATGCGCCGGCCGAGCTCGGTGATCGCGCCGCCGGTCACCGCCGCGAGCCGCGCGAGCAGGTCCTCGGCCGCGCGTGCGGCAGCCTCGGGCGGCGGCTCGAACCAGCGCAGCGCGCCCAGGCCGGCGAGGCCCGCGCCGTGCAGCTCGAGCGCCGCGCCCGCGAGATCGGCGCGCGCGATCTCCGGTGCCTCGAACGCGCGCCGCGTGTCGTGATCGTGCTTCGTGTACAGCCGCACGACGCGGCCCGGCGCGGTGCGGCCCGCGCGGCCGGCGCGCTGCGCGCAGCTCGCGCGGCTCACCGGCTCGATCTCGAGGCTCGGTACGCCCGACCACGGCGAGTGGCGCGCGATCCGCGCGAGCCCGCTGTCGATCACGCACGTCACGCCGTCGATCGTCACGCTCGTCTCGGCGACGTTCGTCGCGAGGATCACCTTGCGCCGAGGGTTCGGCCGCACCGCGATGTCCTGCTCGTCGGCGGGCAGGTCGCCGTGCAGCGGCAGCACGGCAAGATCGAACACGCGCGCGGCGTCCTCCAGATCCTCCGCGCAGCGGCGGATCTCGCCGGTGCCCGGCAGGAACACGAGCACGTCTCCGGCGGTCCCCTCCTGGATCACGCGGCGCACCGCGGAGGCGACCTGCTTGCCGAGCTGGCGATCGTCGGGCTGCGCGGCGTGATCGATCGCGATCGGGAACGTCCGGCCTTCGGACCGTACGATCGGCGCCGCATCGGATGCGGCCCCGATCGGATCGGTGACACGGGGCGGCGCGCCGAGGAACGCGGCGACCGGCTCGGCGTCGAGCGTCGCCGACATCACGACGAGCGCGAGCTCGGGCCGCTTCTCGCGCAGCCGCGCGACGAGCGCGAGCGCGAGGTCGCCGTCGAGGTGGCGCTCGTGGAACTCGTCGATCACGACGCAGCCGACGCCGCGCAGCTCGGGATCGCCGAGCAGGCGGCGCGTCAGCACGCCCTCGGTGACGAGCTCGAGGCGGGTGTCCTTGCTCGTCTTGCGGTCGAAGCGCACCTGGTAGCCGACCTCGCCGCCGAGCGGCACGCCGCGCTCGCTCGCGATCCGCGCCGCCGCCAGCCGCGCCGCGAGCCGGCGCGGTTGCAGCACGACGATCGAGCCGGTCACCTCCCCGGCGTCGAGCAGCGCGCCGGGCACGCGTGTCGTCTTGCCGGCGCCGGGCGGCGCGACGAGCACGCAGGTCCTGCGATCGCGCACGGCCGCGATCACCTGCGGCATCACGTCGTCGATCGGCAGCCTGGCGAGCACGCCTGACCATATACTGCGCCGGAGATGTTCCCGATCCCGCCGTTGCCCGCGTTTGCTGCCGACCAGTCGACCACCGCCTCCGGCCACCTCCGCTACGAGGACGTCACCCAGGACGGCCACCTGCTGCCGGTCGCGATGCCGTCGTCGCTCGCGTATCTGTGGCGCGACGCGATCGTCCCGCACCGGGGCGCGCGCAACGCGCTCGCGCAGGGCATCCTGCCGATCCTGACGCGGATGACGCTGATCTCGCACGACCAGCCGATCCGCGTCGATCGACCCGTCGAGATCCGCGCCGGGTTCCAGCTCGCGCGCGACCCCGCGACCGAGAAGCTCTACATGAACGTGTGGAGCGACATCCACGGCGCCGCCGGCAAGCTGTCGCGCCACGTCACCGCGGGCGAGCTCGCGGTCGCCGGCAGCGTGTTCGCCGAGCACACGTTCACGCGGCTGCTCGCGCCGCCCGATCAACGCCGCGTCACCCGGCTCGCCGTCGACGGCTACCCCGAGCTGCCCGACACGATCTACGCCGCGCCCGCGGCGCCGACGGCTCAGGAAGCTCCCGAGGGCGCGACCTGGCTCGACGAGCTGGCGCCCGATCCCGCCGAGTACGCGTTCACGCTCGACCAGACCGACTCCAACCAGCACGTCAACTCGCTGTCGTACGTGCGGCTGTTCCTCGACGCGGTGAACCGCCGGCTCGCGTCCGCCGGTCGGCCGATGCGCGTGCGCAGCCGCGCGGTCGACATCGCGTACCGAAAGCCGTGCTTCGCGGGCGACCGCGTGCGCGTCCAGCTGAGGCTGTTCGAGCACGCCGGCCACGTCGGAGCTGCCGGATCTGTCGTCGGCAGCGACGGCAAACCCAGGTGTTACGTCCGCGCGATCGTCGTTCCGTAAACACCGGCAACCTCCCCGTCAAGGCGGTTGCGCAGCGCGTGCGCGTGGTTACCAAGGAATCAGCTACCCACCCCATCTTCCCTGCACAGGAGGAACTCACGATGTCACTCGCACTGCGCACCAACGGAACCACGCGGACCCCTTACTCGCTCGCCCGCGAGCTGCTCGGCTGGGACCCCTTCTTCTCGGAGCGGCCGCTGTCGGCGTTCTCGCCGACGTTCGAGGTCAAGGAGACCGCCGAGGCGTTCGTGATCAAGGCCGACGTCCCCGGCGTCGGCGAGAAGGATCTCGACGTCGCGATCGATAACGGCGTGCTGACCGTCACCGGCAGCCGCCAGGCGGAGGACCGCAAGGAGGGCGAGAGCTACTCGCTCTACGAGCGCCAGTACGGCTCGTTCACGCGCAGCTTCAAGCTGCCGGACGTCGCCGACGGCGAGCGCGTCGAGGCCAAGCTCGACAGCGGCGTGCTCACGCTGACGATCGGCAAGAAGGCCGAGGCGAAGCCGCGCAAGATCTCGATCAAGAAGTAGCGCTACGGCTGCCAGGCGTGGGTGTAGACGTCGACGAACGCCTTCGCGGTGTTCTCGAGGTCCTCGCGCGGCAGCAGCTTCGCGAGCACCTCCTTCGAGGTCGGCATGTCGTCCTTGTACTCGGCGACCACGCGGATCTCGTTGAGATCGTCGTGGTAGTAGAGGACGTAGGCCTCGGTCCACGCGCTCTTCTTGTCGACGACCTCGCCGAGCTGGTACGTGTAGAACATCGGCTGGCCGTGCAGCTCGGTCTGGCCGATCTCGAACGTGGTGCTCGGCTCGCCCTTGAGCTCGACCGGGACGTAGCTCTGCAGCTCTTCCTTGTGGCTCTGCCACGTCGCGAGGTCCATCGGCCAGCAGCGCGCGCCCTGGTTCGTGCAGGCCTCGACGTGGATGTTCGCGCGCAGCACCGGGTGGCTCGGGATCTGCTGGATCACGTACATCGCGTCATCGGTGACGCCGCGGACGTCCTTGACGAACTCGGGGAAGTCCATGTCGGCGAGCTTCTGCAGGATGTCCTTGTTGACCGGGCGGCTCGACTTGACCGGCGGCGTGCCGGGGCCGTGCGGCAGGTCGACGTCGTGAGGCGTCGCGGGCTTCGCGCCGGCGGTGGTCTCGACCTTGCCGGAGCCCGGCGCGGCTTGCGGCTTCGGCTTGCCCTTGCAGCCGAACGTCAGCCCGAAGGCCACCACAGACATGGATGCAACTACGAGCGTACGCACGGTCGGGGAGCCTAGCATCAGCGGGATCCGATCCAAATATCGATCCCGATGCCAACCAGGACCAGGCCGCCCAGAATTCCCAGCCGGGGGCCGATCCGGCCGCCGATCGCGCGGCCCGCGCCGTACCCGACCCCCGAGCACGCCGCGGTGACCGCGCCGATCAGCAGGATCGACAGCCACGGCGGCGCGGTCAGGTCCTCGAGCGTGAGCCCGGCGGCCGCCGCGTCGATCGACGTCGCGATGCCGAGGCCGAAGTAGATGCCGAGCGTGCCGCGCGGGACGTGCTCGGGCTCCTCGGCCTCCCCGCGCACGCCGTCGACGATCATCTTGAGCCCGATCAGCGCGAGCAGCCCGAGCGCGACCGGCCCCTTCCAGCGCGCGATGTACGGGCCGATCGACTTGCCGGCGAGCCAGCCGAGCGCCGACATGCCCGCCTGGAACCCGCCGAACACGATCGGCAGGATCACCAGCTCGCGGCGAAGGTGGCCGGCGAGCCCGCGGACCGCGGACACGGCGGTGGCGTCCATCGCGAGCCCGAACGACAGGGCCACCGCCTCCCACACTAGGCCGGATCCTTCCCCACGCCGTCGGCTGCGACCATCGCGGCGCGGGCAGCTCGAGGCGTACGGCCGGTTCTCGCTCGTCCCGTACTGGAGTACGGGCCTCGCTGCGCTTCCGGGCGTGCGCCTCGATCTGCCGCACGCCGCTCGGTCTCGCTCGACATCGTGGGGAAGGATCCGGCCTAGGCGCGCTCGAACAACCCCGCCGCGCCCTGGCCGCCGCCGATGCACATCGTGACGATCGCGTACTTGCCGCCGCGGCGGCGCAGCTCGTAGAGCGCGGTCGCCGTGAGCTTCGCGCCGGTGCAGCCGAGCGGATGCCCGAGCGCGATCGCGCCGCCGTGGACGTTGATCTTGGAGTCGGGGATGCCGAGCTCCTTCTGGCAGTACACCGACTGCGACGCGAACGCCTCGTTGAGCTCGAACAGATCGATCTGATCGATCGACAGTCCGGTCTTCGCGAGCAGCTTCTTGACCGCCGGCAGCGGGCCGATGCCCATGATCTCGGGATCGACGCCGACGGTCACGAACGCGCGGAAGATGCCGAGCGGCTTGACGCCGAGCTTGTTCGCGGCGTCGCGCGACATCACGAGCGCGGCCGCCGCGCCGTCCGACAGCGGCGAGCTGTTGCCCGCGGTGACGCTGCCGCCCTGGGCGAACGCCGGCGGCAGCTTGCCGAGGCCCTCGAGCGTCGTCTCGGGGCGCGGCAGCTCGTCGACGGTGAAGTCGTGGTAGACGCGATGGCCGTCCTTGTACGACACCGCGCGCACCGGCACGATCTCGTCGGCGAACACCTTGTTCGCGAGTGCCGCCTTCGCCTTCATCTGCGACCGGTAGGCGAACTCGTCCTGCTGCTGGCGCGAGATGCCGAACCGCTTCGCGACGTTCTCCGCGGTGATGCCCATCGGCGTGTTCGCGCCGGGCATGTGGTCCATCAGCTCCGGCGACGCCGACAGGTGGAAGCCGGTCATCGGCACGTAGGTCATCGACTCGAGGCCGCCGGCGATCACGACGTCGTTGCTGCCGACCGCGATCGAGCCCGCGGCGATCGCGATCGCCTGCAGGCCGCTCGAGCAGAACCGGTTGATCGTCTGCGCCGGGACGTCGATGCCGAGATCGGCGGCGAGCGCGACGAGCCGCGCGACGTTCAGGCCTTGCTCGCCCTCGGGCATCGCACAGCCGAGCACGACGTCGTCGATGTGGCCCTTGGCCTGCGGCACGCGCGCGAGCAGGCCGCGCACGACGTCGGTCGCGAGCTCGTCGGGGCGCTTGGTCGCGAGCGAGCCCTTGATGGACCGGCCGACCGCGGAGCGAACAGCTTCGGCAATGACGATTTCGGTGGTCATGGCTAGTTCCTCAGGGGCTTGTTGTTCTGGAGCATGTACTGCATGCGCGCCTGGCTCTTCGGCTCGCCGCACAGCGAGATGAACGCCTCGCGCTCGAGCTCGAGGATCTCGGCCTCGGTGACCGCGTGCGTGCCGCCGCTGGCGCCACCGCACAGCACGTTCGCGAGCTTCATCGCGATCAGCGCGTCGTGCTCGCTCGCGTAGCCGCCGGCGACGAGCGTGTTGACCATCATCTTCAGCGTCGCGATGCCGCTGTCACCGGGCAGCTTGTAGGCGCGCGGCACCGGCGGATGGTAGCCCGCGGTCGCGAGGCCGATCGCGCGCTGCTTGGCCTCCCACAGCTGGCGCGCGCGGTCGAACGACACGCCATCAGCGTTCCTGAAGTAGCCGAACGCCTTCGCCTCCTCGGCGGACGTCGCGACCTTCGCGAGCGCGACGTTCTTGAACACCTGCGTGACGAACGAGTAGACGTCCGGATCGACGCCCTCGGGCACGCTCTCGAGCGCGCGCCACAGCAGGTTCATCGTGCCGCCGCCGCCCGGGATCAGGCCGACGCCGACCTCGACGAGGCCGGCGTACGTCTCGGCCGCCGCCTGCACCGCCGCCGAGCCGAGGCATAGCTCGAGCCCGCCGCCGAGCGTCATCCCCCACGGCGCCGCGACGACCGGCACCCTCGCGTACTTCATGCGCTGCAGGCCGTACTGCATCGCCTTGACCATCTCGCGCAGCTGGTCCCACTGCTTCTGGCCGGCGGCCATCACGACCGCGAACAGGTTCGCGCCGACCGAGAAGAACTCGCCCTGGTTGAACAGCACCATCCCGCGGAACTCGGCCTCGGCGCGCGCGATGCTGTCGTTCAGCATCTTGATCACGTCGCCATCGATCGAGTTCGCCTTCGTCTTGAACGTCAGGCCGAGCACGCCGTCGCCGAGGTCCCACGCCTCGGCGCCCGCGTTCTTCAAGACGGGCGCGCCGCCCTTGCGCATGACCTCCCAGGTCACCTCGCGCGGATCGCCCGCGCGCGGCTTCGTGTACAGGCCGTCGGCCTCCAGCAGCCACTTCGGCAACGCGAGGCCGTCCTTCTTCATGCGCTCGCGCGTCTCGGCGAAGCCGAGCGCGTTCCACACCTCGAACGGGCCGAGCTCCCAGCCGTAGCCCCACTTCATCGCGTCGTCGATCGCCTCGTACGAATCGGTGATCTCGGGGATGCGGCGCGCCGCGTACGCGAGCGCGCGCGACAGCACGGTCCACGCGAACTCGCCGACGATCCCCGGCGTCGCGACGAGCTTCTTGACGCGCTCGCGCGGGTCCTCGAGCTTGCCGATCGCCTTGCACGCCTTCGCGATCGCCTCGTCGCCGCCCTTCGGTCGGTACTCGCCGGTCTTCGGATCGAGCGTCAGGATCTGGTCGCCCTGCTTCTTGTAGAAGCCGCCCTTCGTCTTGTCGCCGAGCTGCCCCTTCTCGATCATCTTCACGATGTAGTCGGGCGTCTTGAAGACCGCGCGGTCCTCGTCGCTCGTCAGCGACTCGTAGCAGTTCTTCGCGACGTGGCCGACCGTGTCGAGACCGACCATGTCGGCGGTGCGGAACGTCGCGCTGCGCGGGTGCGCCATCGGCGTGCCGGTGATCGCGTCGACGTCTTCGGGCGCGAGCCCTTTCTCGAGCATCAGGTGGATCGTCGTCATCATCGACTGCAAGCCGATCCGGTTGCCGATGAAGTTCGGCGTGTCCTTCGCCCACACGATGCCCTTGCCGAGCAGCTCCTTGCCCCACGCCTCGACGCGCGCCTTCGCCTCGGCGCTGGTCTCCGGGCCGGCGACGAGCTCGAGCAGCTTCATGTAGCGCGGCGGGTTGAAGAAGTGGGTGACCATGAAGTGCTTGCGGAACGTCTCGCTGCGGCCGACGAGCATGTCGGCGATCCTCAGGCCGCTCGTGTTCGACGCGACCAGCGCGTGCGGCGCGAGCTTCTCGAGCTTCTCGAACAGCGCGCGCTTCATGTCGAGCCGCTCGACGATCGCCTCGACGATCAGATCGTAGTCGGCGACCTTGGCGAGGTCGGCATCGAAGTTGCCCGTGCTCACCAGAATCTGGTTGCGCGGGTGGAAGAACGCCGCCGGCTTCGCCTTCTTGAGCTTGTCGAGTGCGCCGGTGACGAGCTCGGTCTTGAGGTCGAGGAGCAGCACGGGGATGCCGGCGTTGGCGCAGTGGGCGGCGATGCCGGCGCCCATCACACCCGCACCGAGCACCGCGACACGACGGATCGGTGGCAAGGAGGTCATGTGATCGCGTCTGTACCACATGCACCCCGTGCTAGGCCCGCTCAGCCGTGGCGCACGCGCACGCTCCCGCGCGCGCGCTTTGTCTCGGAGAACGGCTTGCTACCCTTCCGACATGTCCGCCGAGCCAACCACTCGACTCATCGAGCGCGAGCGGCTGACCGAGCTGCTCGAGACCTCGCGCGCCGGCACTCGCTTCGCGCATACCGTGCGCCGACCGCGCAGGCCGCGGCGCGAGCGCGACAGCGGCTCGGCGCTGCGCGGCCTCGCGTTCGTCGTCGTCGCGACGCTCGTGCTGCGCGCGCTGATCGGCTGGGTCTTCTTCTAGCCGCCTACTGCACGACCTGAACGCAGGTCGCGATGTCGAACAGCATGAACGCGAGGGCCTTCTCCTGCGCGGTCAGCGCCGACGTCGTGCAGCCGCTCGGGAACGTGCCCGAGCTCGACTGCTCCGAGGTGACGTGCATGTCCGAGAACACGACCTTGCCGCAGCGCTGGTCCTTCGGCGCCTCGTTCGGCGTCGTGAACTGGAAGTCCTGCGGGTACTGCGAGCCGCCGTTGTCCCAGTAGATCCAGCGCTCGGCCTTGTTCGGATCCATCGTGTTGACGGTCTGCCGGCTCGTCGAGCTGTCGATCGGCACCTGACCGCTCGAACCGCCGCCGACGGCCTGCATCCACGCCGCGAACGCCGCGCCGTGCGGGTTGTTGACCTGGTCGATCGTGTCGCTCGAGATCGACGGGTAGTTGTCGGTCCACGTCGCGATGTCCTTCCACACCATCGGCGCGTGCGACGGGTTGCCGGTCTCGCCGCTGATCCAGATGTTGTGGTAGTGCGACATGAACAGGCGGCCGCCGATGTCGGCGTAGGCCTTCATGTTGTCCATCGAGGCCTGCGGCTTCGTCGTCGGGTTCTGGCTGCACTCGCACGACATCAGCACCATGTCGTAGTTCTTGAGCTTGTTCGGATTGCTCCACAGCGCCTGCGCCGGCGACAGGGTCGTGTTGCCGATCTGGTTCGCGCCGTTGCCGTTGTAGAGGTGGATGCGGCCGGTGCCGGTGTCGGCGGTGAACTCGCCGTCGGCGACGCCGAGGCGGCGGATCAGGCACTCGAGCGCGTCGCACTCGCCGGTCGTGATCGCGATGCGCGGGATGTCGCCCTCGAAGTGGCTCTTCGGCAGGCGCGTGTGCTCGGCGTCGATCGGGTTGTCGGTGCAGGGCTGGATGTTCTCGAGCAGCACCTGGCGGCGCCACTTGCCGATCTGGATGACGAGCGGGATGTCGTTGCCCGACGGCACGTTCGTCAGCGTGAACTTGCCCGTCTCGTCCGAGGTCGCGCGGGCGACCGGGTTGCCGGGCAGCGTGTCGGTGCACTGGCCGCACTCGACGCCCTCGTGCAGCGGGCCCGGATCCTCGGTCGGGATGTAGACGGTCGCGTTGTAGAGCGCGAGCGTGCCGTTCGGCGCGTACACCGTGCCGGAGATCGTCGTGTCCGGCTTGTTCTGGATCTTGCAGTTCACGACCAGGCAGCCGATGCCGACGCACGCGTCGGCGGGAGGCGGCGCGTCGGGCTTTTCACGTCCACCACCGCAGGAAGCCAGACCAGCCAGAATAAGCACGACGAGGGGGAGTCGCATGGCGCGCGGGTATACACGAAGCGCCCCCCGGGACGTCCAACAAAAGATCACCGCGGTGTCCTGTCTGCCAGGCGGTCCAACCACTCGGAACTGCTGCTATCGTCCAGGACATGCGGTACCTCGCGGGTGTGGCGCTCTGGGCCACGGCAAGTTGCGGTCTGCTCCACAGCAACGCGCCGAAGACCAACGAGGCCGTCGCGAAGACCGGGCGTCAGCTCGCGTTCAAGGCGCCGGTCGCGCGCGCGACGTTCTGCTCGACGTGCGGGCGCGACGCGCCGGTGACCATCGAGTTCGGCGAGCCGGCGAAGGTGCGGCTCGTGATCCCGCTGTGCTACGCGCACGCGCACTCCAAGGTCGGCGATCACGACAACTTCCAGGTCTACTTCGTCGACGGCAACGTCGCGGCGACCGCGGGCGAGCTCGACATCGACGATTGCACCAGCAAGCATGTCGTCGCAAAACTGTGGGCGACCTTTCCCGATAATCGCCGGGTGGATGCGATCCTCGATACTTCGCTGGTCGAGCCGAAGTAGCCCGAGTGCCCCGAGCCATGGGACGATGGGGCGCATGAGGCCACCTGCATGGTTGATCGTCGTGCTCGTAGGCGCGGCGCTGGGGCTCGTGTTCGCGGGAGTGTCGACCTACGACTTCGTCCAGCACCTCGATCGCCAGGTCCACACGCTGCACTGCTCGTTCATCCCGGGCATGGGCCACGGCGCCGGCGAGTCGGGCTGCCAGGTCGCGATGATGAGCCCGTACTCGTCCGTGTTCCGCACGAAGGTGTGGGGCGGCGTGCCGATCTCGCTGCCGGCGATGGCGGTGTTCGCGTTCATCCTCTGCTACTCGGTCGACCTGCTGCTCTCGAAGCGCAAGGACGACCCGCGGTCGACCGGCTTCCTCGCGCTCGCGTGCGCGCTGCCGGCGGCGATGTCGTTGCTGATGGGGACGATCTCGCTGACCAAGCTCGGCACCGCGTGCAAGCTGTGCATCGGCATCTACGTCGCGAGCGCGCTGTGCCTGACCGGCGCGATCGTGACGTGGCGGCGCGCGGTCAAGGGCGCGCAGCCGTCGCAGCCGATGGCGTCGACCGGCTTTCTCGCCGGCGCGTTCGGCGTCGGCGTGCTGTTCGTGCTCGTGCCGGTGCTGCTCTACTTCTCGGCCGCGCCCGATCACTCGAAGTTCATCGGCGCGTGTGACGGGCTGACCAAGCCCGACGATACCTACGGCGTGATGGTGCGGGTCGATCGCAACCCGCCCGGCGGCGCGCCGACGATCGAGCTGCTCGATCCGCTGTGCCCGGCCTGCAGGGCGTTCGAGCAGCGGCTCGGCGCGAGCGGCCTCGAGGACAAGCTCGATCGCAAGGCGGTCCTGTTTCCGCTCGACAGCACGTGCAACTGGATGATCACCGAGACCACGCACCCGGGCGCGTGCACGGTGAGCGAGGCGGTGCTGTGCGCGGGCGACAAGTCGCCCGAGGTGATCGCATGGGCGTTCGAGAACAGCGATCGCATCCGCAACGAGACCAAGGCCGATCCGACCGCCGCCGCGCGCGAGGTCAAGGCGCGGTTCCCCGAGCTCGCGTCGTGCGTCGGCTCGCCCGAGGCGAAGGCGCGCGTCAACAAGAGCCTGCGGTGGGCGGTCGCCAACAACATCCGCGTGCTGACGCCGCAGCTGTTCGTCGACAACGTCAAGCTGTGCGACGAGGACGTCGATCTCGGCCTCGAGTACGCGCTGACGATCATGCTCGACCGCCACGCGCAGGGCACGCTCGCGAAGAGCGCGCCCGCGCCGGCCGCACCGACGCCGCCGATCACGGCGAAGCCGGTCGAGGACAAGCCGGCGAGCAAGCCCGCCGACAAGCCGAAGCCCGAGGGCAACAAGCCCGACGAGGCGAAGCTCGCGGACCACAAGCCCGACGAGGCAACGCCCGCGGACCACAAGCCCGACGAGGCGAAGCCCGCGGACCACAAGCCCGACGAGGCAAAGCCCGCCGACAAGGCCGACAAGCCTGCCGAGCCGATGCCGAAGGAAGAGCCGAAACCTGCCGACAAACCCGCGGACAAGCCACCGGCTGGCCCGGTGACGTCACCGAGCCAGGTCGGCTCGCAAGGAGGTGCGCCATGATGCTCCCGCGTATCGCCGTCGCCGTCGTCGCGCTCGCGATCCCCGTGACGCTGACGACGACCTGGATCCACTCCGCCGACGCGCGGCTCGCCGAGGCCAGCGCCACCGCGCCGACCGATCAGCCGGCGGTCGCGTCGGCGAGCGACGTCGGCTACTGCTCGCCGTCGCTCAAGAAGATCCTGCGCCGCGTGCTGATGAGCTGCGGTCTCGTCGGTGGCAACGCCGCGCGCGGCTGCCAGCCGATCCAGGCCAAGAACGTCGCGACGATGAGCGGCAACGACTTCAACGCGCTGTTCAAGCCGATGCAGGACCGCGGCGGCATCGTCCAGTTCGATCTCGACAAGGCCGAGCTCGATCCGCAGGCCCTCGCGCTGATCGATCAGGTGTTCGCCGACCAGAAGGGCGCGAGCTGGTTCTTCGTCGTCGCGCGGTCGTCGCCGGAGGGCACGATCGAGCACAACCGCGAGCTGTCGAAGGCGCGCGCGGAGGCGGTGATGAACCACCTGAAGGAGCACTTCAAGGATCCCGACCTCGAGAAGGAGGTCGGCATGCTGTGGCTCGGCAAGGAGTACGCGCAGCTCGACGCCGAGTTCTGCAACTGGAAGCGCAGCTCGACCGAGGCGTGCGCGGCGCAGCAGATCAACCGGAGCGCGTTCATCGCATGGATCGACTGTCAGCTGTGATCCTCGTGCTTGCCGCGTGCGGCAAGGACGCCACGCCGCCGCCGCCGTCGCGCGTCGAGGGCGCGAAGACCACCGCGCCCAAGGCGGTCGACACCGCGGGGTTCTGCGACGCGCACTTCGCCGGCGACAGCGGGCCCGCGCTCGTCGTGCCGCCGCTCGCGAAGGGCGGCGCGCTCGCGCCCGCGAAGGGCTGGCGGTGGCTCAACATCTGGGCGACGTGGTGCAAGCCGTGCGTCGAGGAGCTGCCGCGGATCGCGAGGTGGCGCGCGAAGCTGCCGCCGCTCGAATTCTCGCTCGTGTCCGTCGACGAGGACGACGCCGCGATCGAGGCGTTCCGCCAGGCCCACCCCGGCACGCCGGAGTCGGCGCGGCTCGCGACGCCCGACAAGCAGACCGACTGGTTCAAGCAGCTCGGCCTCGATGCGGGCTCGCCGATCCCGATCCACGTGTTCGTCGCGCCGAGCGGCCACGTGCGCTGCGCGCGCGCCGGCGGCGTGCGCGAGCAGGACTTTGCCGCCATCGAGCGCTTGCTCTCGGAGTGACGTCGGTCGTAGGACACGCGCATGCGCGCGCTTGCCCTCCTTGCCCTCGTCGCGCTGTTCGACACCTCGCCGAAGGACTGCACGATCTCGCTCACCGAGGTCCAGAACAACAGCCTGATCAAGTCGCTGCTCGCGCCCGACGTCACGATCGAGAATCAGCCGGCGCTGTCGTTCGGCATGCAGGTCACCGCGGTGCCCGCGTCGATCAAGTTCTAGAAGCGCGGTACCCCTGCGGCGTCTTGCCGGTCCACTTGCGGAACGCGCGCGTGAAGCTCGGCAGCTCCTTGTAGCCGAGCTTCGCTGCGATCTCGCCGATCGACAGCGCGCGGTTGTCGAGCAGCAGCAGCGCGCGCTGGCGCAGCACGTCGTCGCGGATCGCCGAGAACGTCGTGCCGCGCTCGGCGAGCTTGCGCTTGAGCGTGCGCTCCGACATGTGCAGCTCCTTCGCGAGCTCGAGCAGGGCAGGGACGCGCTCCGGGGTCGCGGTCAGCGCGCCGCGCACGCGACCGACGACGCTCGCATCGGCGACCGCGGCCAGCTCGCGCTCGCACTGCTCGATCGCGAGCCGCGTCGCGACCGGATCGGCCGTGCGCAGCGGCAGCTCGAGCTCCGCGGCCGGGAACACGAGCCGGTGCGCCGGCCGGTCGAAGCGCAGCCGGCCGCCGTGCGGCACGCCCCGCAGATACGCCGGCTCGCGAAACGCGCACTCGGCGATCCCGTCGAGCGGCTTGCCGGTGAGGTCCTGGCCGAGCTGCCACACGCCGACGAACAGCGCGATCACGACGAACTCGCGCAGCGTGTCGCCGAGCGGCGCGCGCTCCTCGAGCGCGATCGACGCGATGTCGCCCTCGACGTGGAACGAAAGGCCGATCGCCGACGTCCGCGTGCTCGCGAACCGCACCGCGAGCTCGATCGCCGCGCGCACGCTGCCCGCGGTCATCGCCGCGAACCCGAGGAAGCCGTGCGACGACAGCCGCATCTGTGTCCCGAGGTGCATCGCGAGCGCCGGCTCGCGCGTCAGCTCGAGCGCGCGCGTCACGATCGCCTCGCACACGCGCAGCGGCACGCGCGTGCTCGGGTTCGTGAGGTCGGCGTCGTCGAGCGGCAGCCCGTTGAGCAGCGCCTGCGGGCTCACCCGCCAGCGCGCGGCGAGCTCGACGACGTCGCGAATGTAGGCCCCCGGGAGGTCGTACACCTGGCCTGAAATGATAACGACTCGGCACGCCGGAACCTAGGTCCATGACGCGGTCGGCCGCATGCTGATGACATGACGATCGTTCGCCGCGATGCCGGTCTCGAGCTGGTGGAGGTCCCGCGGGACTGGTGCGGCAAGGACCCCTATCGCACGACGTTTCTCGACGCGCTGTCGCTGCTGTTCCCCCAGGGCGAGAGGTTCTTCGTCGAGTCGGTGAAGCAGCACCGCGACGTCGTCGAGTCGCCGACGTTGCGCGCCGACGTCGCCGGCTTCATGGGCCAGGAGGCGATGCACGGCAAGGAGCACCGCGCGTTCAACGAGCTGCTCGTGTCGCATGGCCTCACCGCGGCGCCGGCGATCGACGCGCGCCTGCGCGAGTTCTTGAAGCTGGTGCGCCGCATCCTGCCGCCGAAGTCGCAGCTCGCCGTGACCTGCGCGCTCGAGCACTTCACCGCGATGCTCGCCGAGGGCCTGCTCTCCGACGAGGCGATGCGCGAGGAGATCCACCCCTCGGTGCGCCGGCTGTGGCTGTGGCACGCGCTCGAGGAGAGCGAGCACAAGGCCGTCGCGTTCGACGTCTACGTCGCCGCGGACGGCGGCTACGCGCGCCGCATCGGCATCATGATGGTGACGACGGTGATCTTCTTCATCGCGCAGGCGCTGGTGCACGCGCGCCTGATGGCCCAGCGCGAGATCCTGTGGAAGCCGTGGACGTGGCTGCGCGGCATCGGCCGCATGTGGATCTACCCCGGCTACTTCACGCGCCTGGTCCCCGCGTACCTCGCGTACTACCGGCCCGGCTTCCACCCCAACGATCGCGACACGCGCGAGCTGCTCGCGACGTGGGAGCGGCGGCTGTTCGGCGAGCCGTCGCTGCGGACGGCGAGCTGATGGTCAGCGCCTTCGACGTCGCGAGGGCACGAGACCGCGGCACCAGGCCGGCAGGATGCCCACGGCACGGTGAACCGGCGTGCCCTGCTCGAACGACGCAACGTGCCGGTACGGTTCGTCGACGAAGCTGTTGTCGAAGAGCTCGACAGTCGGGACGAGCTCGATCGCGCGTTTCAGATTCGCGAGCGAGCGCTCGTACCGTGACGCGAGCCGATCTCGCGGCACGTCGTGGCCGCCGTGGGCGAGGCGCTGGTCGACGCGGCGGGACGCCAGCTCGGCATTCGCGATCCCGATGTAGACGAGCGTCACGTCGTAACCCGCATCGACGGCGTTGCGCAGCATCGCGAGCTTCTCGCCGTAGGGGTCGGAGAACACGGTCTCGGTGATGAAGCCGAGCCGATCGTCGATCATGCGATCTCTCGTCGCGTCGAGCACGCGAGCCGCCTCGAGAGAATCGACGCCGGTCTCCGCGGCGAACAGGTCGGCGTTCAGGAACGGTAGCGGCGAGTCGCCAAGGAACGCGTCGTAGTACGTCGACTTGCCGGCGCCGTTGGGGCCGGCGAGCATGACGAGTTGCGGGGTCACCGCTGCTTCCGGATGCTCCCCTTGGGCCCCGTGCCGTACCGCACGCGGTTACGACGGCGGATCAGCTGCGCCGCTTGCGCGCGGCCCTCCGCCGTCATCGATCGCGCGAGTCGCGCCGACAGCTCGGGATCATGGCTGCGCGCCTTCAGCCGCTGCACCGTCGCAGCGAGGATCGCGTCCTCGACGACCTGCCCGAGCCGCGCCCAGTGCTCGACCTGCTCGGTCACCGAGCGCTCCTGCGTCGCGGCGGCGGTCCGCGCGCGCGCCGCGAGCTCCGCGCTCAGCCGGACGGGGATGCCGTTGGACATGCGGCGAGTGTAGCACTTTGCTACACTCGCGCCCAGTCACAGCTTCGCCGCCGCGGCCTTCGCCGCGTTCGCCCACGCGCCGCCCGGATACAGGCGGACGTACTGGAGGTACGCCTTCTTCGCCTCGGGCTTGTTGCCGGCGAGCTCGAGCGAGCGCGCGAGGTTGTACGCGGCGGCGCGCTTGCTGACCGGCTGCTTCATCGCGGCGTCGAACGAGGCCTGCGCCTTGGCGAAGTCCTTGGTCTCGGCGAGCACGATGCCGCGGACGAGGTCGATCTCGCCCTGCGCGACGCCGCCCTTCGCCTCGACGCGGCCGAGCGCGTCCTTCGCGTTGTCGAGCTGGTTCGCCGCCAGGTACGCCATCGCGAGGTTCAGGCGCGCCTTCGAGTAGGTCTCGTCGACCGCGAGCGCCTCCTTGAACTGCGCGATCGCCTCGCGCAGCTGCCACGGGATGCGCGCCTTGTCGCCGATGCCGCGGTGCGTGCCCCGGTCCTCGTCGCGCACGAGCCCGGCGTACTTCACCGCGCTGTCGCGCTCGAGCGAGAACCGCGACTGCCAGCGGCCGAGCGGCGTGTCCTGCGCGGTCATCGCGAGCACGCCGATCTTCGCGTACGCGATGCCGAGGTCGTTCATCGCCTCCTTGAGGTTCGGCAGCATCGCGCGGTAGCGCTTGAAGTGCTCGACCGCCTCGGTGTACGCGGCGACCGCGGCCTTCATGTCGGTCTGCTCGAGCCTCGCGCCCTTGTCCATCTCCGCGACGCCGAGCCGGAACGACACGAACGCGTAGCGGACGTCGTTCGTCCAGTACTCGGTCAGGTACGCGACGCGCTCCTGGAACGTCGGGTGGTCGAGGTGCGGCGGGATCTCCTCCTCCTGGCCCATCGCCTCCATGAACTCGATGCCGCCGCGCGGCTTGTATCCGGCGAGGAACGCCATCACCATGCCCTGGCGATCGGCGTCGATCTCCTGCAGGCGCGTGACGCTCGTGACGACGCTCGGATCGAGCGGCCGCGACTCCTTCATCGCCTCCTGGAACAGCGCGCTGTTGAGCGTGTGGCGGCGCAGCACGTGCTGCAGCTCGTGGCCGAGCACGTGGCCGAGGATGTCGTTGTTGGCGTCGATCGGACGGTTCGGGAACTTCTTCTTCAGCATGTCGAACATGCCGCGCGTGACGTAGACGCGGCCGTCGGCGAGCGCCATCGCGTTGACCTCCTTGGTCTTCACGATCGACACCTTGAACTGCTGGCGCACGCCGCTGCCGTCGGCGAGCCGCTGCACGATCTGCTCGATCACCGCCTTCTCCGGCGCGCCCTCGTCGACGCCGCCGAGCTCGCGCTCGAGCAGCGGGATCACCGCCTGGAACTTGTCGCTCGAGAACACGTCGCCGCTCTTGCCGGCGAGCACGCCCTCGGCGACGTACGGGTGCGTCGGCCTGACCTTCGTCAGCTCGATCAGCGCGCGGTCGCCCGTCGCGCCCCACGGATCGTCGTCGATCGCGGCGACGAAGTGATCGACGGCCGCGTCGGTCTTGCCGTCGAGCTTGTCGAGGATGCCGAGCTCGACGTGCGCGACCGCGAGGTTCTTGTCGAGCGCCAGCGCCTTCTCGAGCGCGCTGCGCGCGTCCCGGTTGTCGTCGGCCGCGCGGTAGAGCTTCGCGCTCTCGACCCACGCGAGCGGCAGCGACGGCGCCGCCGCGAACTCCGCCTGCGCCTTCTTCGGATCGTACGCGTCCGACGCCTTGACCGACGCGTACACGAGGCCGAGGTTGTAGTGGCAGTCCTCGTTCCTCGGCTGCGACTTGATGCACTCCTCGAAGCCGGCCTTCGCCTTCGCCATCGCCGCGTTGACGTCGCCGAGCAGGCCGCGGTCGAACGCCGCGGCGTATGCCTGCTTCGCGTCGTAGATCGTCAGCTCCATCGGATCGCCAGACAGCTCGACGATCGCGCGCTCGACCATCTTGCCGAGGTACTTGTCGTTGCGCGCGATCAGCTTGAGGCGCTTCGCGGCGTCGAGCGCCTCGGGCTTCGCGCCCGCATCGCCGGCCTTGAACTTGCTGTACGCGCGGTCGAACGCCATCAGGTTCGCGTCGAGGTTGTACGGATCGAGCCCGAGCGCCTTGTCGAGCGACGCCTTCGCGCCCTTGTCGTCGCCGGTGCGGTCCTGGATCTGCGCGAACGCGATCCACGCGTCGGGGCTCTTCGGGTTCTTCCTCGTCAGCTTCGCGAGCACGTCGATCGCCTGCTTGGGCTTCTTGTCGCGCACGTAGATCGACGCGAGCGCCATCGCCGCGTGCTGGTTGTCCGGATCGATCCGGAGGATCGTCTGGTACTCCTTGACCGCGCCGGCGAGGTCGTTGGCCTGGAACAGGTCGAACTCGGCGAGCATCTCGTGCTTCTGCACCTCGAGCTGCTTCTTGTTCGGCTTCTTCTGCTCGAGCCACGGCGGCGGCGCCTTCTTGCCGCCGACGCCGAGTGTCGCGCCGGGGCCCGCCGAAGCGGTCGCGACGAGCGAGCCCAGCAACACGATCGCAATCCTCGATGCCTTCATTCGATCACTCCTTGATCGGCGTGTTGTCGCCGGCCGGCAGGAAGCTGGCCCAGTAATACGGATGCGCGTACTTCTTGTTCCCCGCGAGCTCGAGCTGGATGTCGCGCAGCGCCGAGCTGCGCGACTCGCCCCGGGCGAGCCGCTTGTAGTAGCCGACCATCAGATCCTTGGTCGCCTGGTCGTCGACCTGCCACAGCGACATCACGAGGCTCTCGGCGCCCGCGATCACGAGCGCGCGGCGCAGGCCGTAGACGCCGTCGCCGTTCGTCACCTTGCCGACGCCGGTCTCGCACGCCGACAGCACGACGAGCTTGGTGCCCTCGAGATCGAGCCCCGAAGCCTCGAGCGCGGTCAGGATGCCGTCGTCCTCGCCCGACGCGAGCTTGTTCGCGCCGGCGAACGCGAGGCCCGAGCGCAACAGCGGGTTCTCGCCGCTCTCGACCGGCGCCTGCTGCGGCAGGCCGGCGAGGTTCGCCGGGCCCGGCGCGGCGGCCGCGCGGTTGTCGTTCGCCGCCGGAGGCGGCGCCTCGTCGGGCAGGAAGAACCCGTGCGTCGCGAGGTGGAGGATGCGCGGCCCGTGCACCTTCTTGACCGCGGTCTCGGTCGCCGCCAGCCCGGTGAACAGCTTGAGCCCCTTCATCGTGCTCGCGACCGCGTTCGCTTCCTGGCCGGTGCCCGGCAGCGGCGGCCACGACAGCGACGCGAGATCGACCGAGCGCGCGCCGCGCGAGCCGGGCGCGTCGCCGGCCTTCGGCGCCGGCGCGCTCGCGTCGAAGCTCGGGTTGGCGAAGATCAGCCCGCCGCCCTGCGCCTTGGTGCGCGCCTTGACGCGCAGCAGATCGCGGCCCGACGTCAGGTACGTGAACGTGTACTTCTTGACGAGGAACTCGCCCTTGGTGTCGACGAGCGCGGCGAACGGCACCACGTTGAGCGTGCCATCGGGCGCGATGAAGATCTCGGTCGCCTTGCCGAGCGCGGGCTGGATCTTCGCGACCGTGAGGTCGTAGAGCGCGCGGCCGAGCTCGTTCGCGCGGTCGTTGTCGGGATCCGACACCGCCTTGCGGAACTTCTCGACCGCAGTGTCGATGTCGGGCGCCGCCGCGAGATCGACGAACACCGGGTCGCCGGTCTGGCCGATCACGTAGGCGGCATAGCGGCGCGGCGGCAGCACCGCGTTCGCGCTGTACGGCTTGCGCGGATCGCCGGGCTGGAAGTTCACGATCTCGACGAGCTTCGCGTCCCTCGGGATCAGCTTCTGGATCGGCGCGAGCTCGACCTTCGACGTCGCGGCGCGATACGCGGCGCTCTTCTGGCCCACCTGCAGCTCGAGCTTCTCGATCTGATCCTCGAGCGCGGCGACCTCCTTCGCGTAGTCGTCGGGGCTGCCGGTCGCCGCCGGGCCCGCGACCGTCAGCTTCGCGAGCTTCGCGCGCGCGGCGGCGAGATCGTCGAGCAGCTTCTTGTCGTCGGGTGACAGCTTGGCGCGGATCGTCGCCATCGCCGCGGCGGAGGCGTCGAGCGCGCGGCCCTTGCGGCGCAGCAGCGTCGTCAGCGCGAGCCTCGTCACCGACGCGTTCTTCGGCGCCATGTAGTAGTTGAAGTTGATCGCGCTATCGAGCTGGTAGCCGTAGCGGCTGAAGTACACGGCGTGGTCGGCGTCGGTGCCGACCTTGAGCGAGTTCTGCAGGTCGCGCTCCGCGATGTCGAGGCTGTCGGCGAGCACGCTCTCGGCCCTCGCGACGTCGCCGGCGCCCATGTACGCGAACGCGAGCTGGAACTCGCCCATGCCGTAGATCGGGTGCTTCCGGCCGTACGTCTTCTCGAGGCCGGCGAGGTACTCGACCAGCAGCTTCTCGGCGCGCTTGTAGTCGCCCATCTCGCGCAGCACGATCGCGATCTGCGTGTTGTACATGACGCCGCTCATCGGCGAGAACTTCGGCATCGCCGCCTGCGCCTTCTCGAGCAGCGCGAGCGCTTCCTTGAGCTTGCCGTTCTCGCGCTTGAGGTCGGCGAGCATCGTGCCCCAGCCCGACGGCCGGCCGTGCTTCTCGTCGTACGCGATCGCCTCTTCGAGCCGCGCCTCGGCGCGCGGGTCCTTCATCTCCTTCATCAGATAACCGCTCATCCCGAGCAGCGAGCCGAGCATGTAGTCGTCGGGCTTCGTCTGCTGGAGCTGGGCGATCTCCTTGTCGTACATGCCGATGACCTTCTTCATCAGCGGCAGCGCGAGGTCGTCGCGCTTGCCGTAGTGATAGACGGCCGCGACACCCCAGATCGTGCCGCCGACGGTCATCGCCGACGCGTTCGGCTGGCTCTCGGCGATCTGGATCATGCGGTCGTAGAGCGCCATCGCCTTGGGGCGGTTGTTCGCCTGCCAGTACTGGTACGCGACCATCTGCAGCGGGCTGACCAGCTGCATGTCGTTCTTCGGCAGCAGCGACTCCTCGATCGCGAGCATCTGCTCGTACGCGCGCTGCGCGGCGGTGTACTCGTTGCGCGCGTTGTACATCATGCCGAGCTGCATCAGCGTGCGCGCGTAGTCGAGGCTGTGCTCGCCGTGCAGCTTCTTCTCGATCGAGAGCTCGCGCTGGATGACCGGCTCGAGCTCGTCGAGCCGGTTCTGCCCCCAGTACGTGCCGTTGATCGCCATCAGCACGTACTCGACGTCCTGCGAGTCGGGGCCCTTCTTCTTCTCAGTGACCGCGAGCACCTGCTGGTAGAGCTTGCGCGCCTCGCCGTAGTCGCCGGCGGTGTTGTACGCCTGCGCGAGCGTCTGCAGCCGCCGCTGCGTCTCGTCCGCGTCCTTGCCCGAGATCTTGAGCTGCAGCTCGTACGCCTGCTTCGCGACCTTGAGCGCGGCCATGTACGCCTGCTTGATCTGCGCGTCGCGCATCTGCGCGTCGAGCTTGGCGAGCTGCGCCTGCTCGGGGTTCGGCGCCGGCTTGCGGCCGGCTTTCGGCGCAGCCTCCGCAACCGCAGCCCACGCGACGAGCACAGCCAGAGCCCACGTGGCCACACGCATGGTGTACGGTGATAACACATGAGGCTTCACGCGTTGCTGGTAAGCGCTTTCGTCGTCGGGTGCGGAAGCAGCCCCAAGCATGCCGCTGCTCCGGGGTCTTCCGATCCATCGGCGGATCCGATCCCGAAGACGGCGGGCCCGAGCTGCAAGGCCGTCGTCGAGCACCTCGCGACGCTCGCCGACCGCGATCCCACGAAACCCGCCAAGGGCGACGCCACCTTGCGCGGCCGCTGCGAGTCCGATGCCTGGAGCGACGACGCGCGTAACTGCTTTGCCACCGCGCAATCCGACGGCGAGCTCGACGGCTGCAAGAGCATGCTGACTCCCGGCCAGCGCGAGGCGTTCGCGGTGTCGCCGGCCACTCCCGCGTCCGCGCCAGCGCCCGCGCCCGCCGCCGAGGCCGCGCCCAAGCACGGTACCCGCGGCCCGGTGCCGAAGGGCAAGACCGGCGATCCCGACGAGGGCGGCGAGTAGCAACAGCTCCACGAGGGATCCGGACGCAGCCCGGCCGCCGACAGTCGCAGCTATTTCAGCGTCGTCTTGATCTCGGTGCCGCGGCCTAAGGTCTTGGTAACTGGCGTCTTGTCGGCGATCTCGAGCAGCCGCTTCTTCTGATCCAGCGTCAGCTCGGGCGCCACCCGGATCGCGCGCTCGATCCGCTCCGTGTCCTCGGTGCGGAACACGCGGACGTCGATCTCGAGCGGCTCGATCGGCCAGCCCTTGCGCGCGGCGTACATGCGCAGCGTGATCGCGGTGCACGCGCCGAGCGACGCGGCGAGCAGCGCGTACGGCGGCGGGCCGAGATCGCCGCCGCCATGCGCCTCGGGCTCGTCGCACAGGAGCTCGTGCTTGCCGGCGCGCACGTGCTCGGCGTACGCCGTCGTGCCGCTCCTGAGGTGCGCGCTCGCGAGGTGGATGTCGGTCATCGCGGCGATGGTACACGCGGCCGCGCGAGCACGACGATCGATCGCGCCTGCACGACGTACGACGCGTGCGCCGGCTCGCTCGGATCGAGCTGGATGTCGTCCGGCGGTGGGCGCGCGGTGTCGATCGCGACTCGCCAGTCGCCATGGTCCTGGATCACGAACGCCACCGGCTCGCTGGTCGCGTTGACCATGACGTAGAGATCGCCGTCGCCCTGCGAGCCGCCGCGCAGCAGCATCGCGAGCTCGCGGCGCGACAGATCGGCGACGCCGCGCGGGCCGAACCACCGCACGTCCTCGCGCCAGAACCGGCTGCGCGCGAGCGACGGGTGGAGCTTGCGGAACGCGATCATGCGCTGGACGAACCGCCAGTGCCCGGCGTACGCGTCGCGGCGCCGCCAGTCGAGCCAGCTGGTCTCGTTGTCCTGGTTGTACGGGTTGTTGTTGCCGTGCTGCGTCTGGAGAAACTCGTCGCCCGCGCGCAGCATCGGCGTGCCGTTCGCCAGCAGCAGCAGCGCGATCAGGTTCTTGGCCTGGCGCTCGCGCAGCGCGAGCACCTCGGGCGGCGCGCCGTCGTCGCCTTCCCAGCCGCAGTTCCAGCTCCAGTTCGCGTCGGTGCCGTCGCGGTTGGCGTGGCCGTTCGCCTCGTTGTGCTTGCGCTCGTAGCTGACGAGGTCGTAGAGCGTGAAGCCGTCGTGCGACGTGACGTGGTTGACGCTCTGGTAGGCGTGGTAGGCGTCGATCACGTCGTCGGGGAACAGGTCGTCGCTGCCGTAGAGTCGCTGCATCAATGCGCCGGTGGTCTCGGCGTCGCCGCGCACGAACCGGCGCACGTCGTCGCGGAAGCGGCTGTTCCACTGCAGCCACGTCTGGCCGGGGAACGCGCGGCCGAGCGCGTACGCGCCGGCGGTATCCCACGGCTCGGCGATCAGCCGCACGCGCTCGAACGCGGGATCGGACGTGATGTCGCCGAAGATCGGCGGCTCGTCGTAATCGATCGAGCCGTCGTCCTTGCGCGCGAAGATCGACGCGAGATCGAACCGGAAGCCGTCGACGTGCATCTCGCGCATCCAGTAGCGCATGCTGTCGAGGATCATCTTGCGCACGTAGCGGTTGCTCGCGTGGATGCTGTTGCCGCAGCCCGAGTAATCGGCGTAGCCGCGATCCTTGATCAGGTAGTACGTGCTGTTGTCGATGCCCTTGAAGCTGTAGACGGGCCCGCCGATGCCGCCTTCGGCGGTGTGGTTGTAGACGACGTCGATCACCACCTCGATGTGCGCGGCGTGCAGCGCGGCGACCATCTCGCGGAACGACGCGATCGCGGTCTCGCCCGGCGAGGCGTAGCGGCGATCCGCGGCGAACAGCGCGACCGGCATGTAGCCCCAGTAGTCGCCCGACGCCGGATCGAACTGGAACACCGGCATCAGCTCGACGATCGTGACGCCGAGCTCGCGCAGGTACGGGATCTTCTCGATCACGCCGGCGAACGTGCCGCGCGCGGCCTCGGCGACACCCGAGCTCCGATCGCGCGTGAAGCCGCGGACGTGCAGCTCGTAGATGATCGCGTCGGCCTCGTGATGAGGCCGCGGATCGTGCCAGCCGTGGCGGTCGTTCGCGAGCAACAGCCCGAGCGGTGCCTTGCCGAGGTTGGACCCGCGGCGCACGGCGGCGGCGCGATCGAACGTCGGCGGGAACACGACGCAGCGCGCATAAGGATCGAGCAGCAGCTTGTCGGGATCGAACGCGTGCGCCTCGAACGGCCCGGCCGGATCGGGGCCGCCGACGAGGTAGCCGTAGTACGTGCAGCGCGCGACGGTGTCGTGCGGCAGCCGGCAGTGCCAGATGCGTCCCGACTTGTGGACGTACGGATCGAGCGCGAGATCGACGGCGGGCACCGAGAGGTCGGCGTCGGTGAACAGGAGCAGCCGCACCGAGGTCGCGTGCTTGGAGTAAAGTGCGAAGTTGTACGACGCGTCCTCGGCGGACCACGACACGCCGAGCGGGAACGGGAGACCCTCCGCGCTCGCCCAGCTCATGGCTGGCCCTGCAGCCGCTGCTTGAGCTCGGTCCACGCGGCGGTCGACCGACAGGGATCCGCGCACGCGGCCGCGAGTGGCGCGAGCTCGCAGTGCAGCGGCTCTCGCACGTGCTCGACGAGGTGCTCCGCGACGGTCGCGAGCGCCACGAGATCACCGCGCGCGCATGCCGAGTCGCCATCGCGAAACAGCTCGCCGACCGCGTGCTCGTGGCAGACCGCCATGCCGAGACGGTCGTACAAGCGGCGTGCCCACCGCTCCGCCGTGCGTCGGCGTGAACCCCGCAGTGCTTGCGCGACAGCGCGGTTCGCATGCAGTCACTGCACGCCGGCGCAGGAGGCTCCCCGGAGATCGAGGGCATGTCGCTTGCTGTGCTAGTGGCGCATGGCGCACAAGCAGCTCCTGTTTCGCAGCGAGGCCCGTGCGAAGATCCTGCGCGGCGCGACAGCACTCGCCGACGCCGTGCGCATCACGCTCGGGCCGCGGTCGAAGTCGATCCTGATCGCGAAGAAGTGGGGCGCGCCGATCGTGTGCAACGACGGCGTCACGATCGCGAAGGAGCTCGAGCTCGAGGATCCCGAGCAGGATCTCGGCGTCAAGATGCTGCGCCAGGCCGCCGAGCGCACCGGCGACGCGGTCGGCGACGGCACGAGCACGTCGACGCTGCTCGCTCACGCGATCTACGCCGATGGCGTGCGCAACGTCGAGGCCGGCGCGGGCGCGATCGATCTCAAGCGCGGGCTCGACCGCGGGCTGCGCGCGGCGGTCGCCGCGATCCGCAACGTGTCGCGGCCGATCACGAGCCGCCGCGAGAAGGAGCAGATCGCGACGATCTCGGCGCACAACGATGCCTCGCTCGGCAAGCTCGTCGCCGATGCCGTCGAGCGCGTCGGCGCCGATGGCGTGGTGTCGCTCGAGGAGGCGAAGGGGACCGAGACCGCGCTCGACGTCGTCGAGGGCATGTCGTTCGATCGCGGCTTCCTGTCGCCGTACTTCGTCACCGACGCGGCGCGGATGGAGTGCGTGCTCGAGAAGCCGCTGATCTTGATCTACGAGGCAAAGGTCACGTCGATGCAGGCACTCGTACCGGTGCTCGAGAGCGTCGCGCAGAGCGGGCGGCCGCTGTTCGTGATCGCCGAGGACGTCGAGACCGAGGCGCTCGCGACGTTGATCGTCAACAAGGTGCGCGGCACGCTCGCGTCGGCGGCCGTCAAGGCGCCCGGGTTCGGCGATCGCCGCAAGGAGTTGCTCGCCGACATCGCGACGCTCACCGGCGGGCGCCTGATCTCGGCCGAGCTCGGCCACAAGCTCGAGCACGTCAAGCTCGAGGATCTCGGCACGGCGTCGCGCGTCGTGATCGACAAGGACACCACCGCGATCATCGGTGGCGCCGGCGACAAGCGCGCGATCGCCGACCGCATCGAGCGGATCCGGCGCGACATCCGCGACAGCAAGAGCGATTACGACAAGGACAAGCTGCAGGAGCGGCTCGCGAAGCTGACCGGCGGCGTCGCGGTGATCCGCGTCGGCGCGTCGACCGAGGCCGAGCTCAAGAGCCGCAAGGAGGCGCTCGAGGACGCGGTCAGCGCGACGAAGGCCGCGCTCGCCGAAGGGATCGTGCCGGGCTGTGGGCTCGCGCTGCTGCGCGCGATCGAGGCCGTGCGGCTCGAGCAGAAGACGTGCGACGGCGACGAGCTGACCGGGCTCAAGATCCTCGAGCGCGCGCTCGACGCGCCGACGCGCACGATCGCCGAGAACTCCGGCTACGACGACGGTGTCGTGGTGGAGAAGATGCGCGCGGGCAGCGGCAACCAGGGCTTCGACGCGGCGCGCGGGGTCTACTGCGATCTGATCGAGGCCGGCATCATCGATCCGACGAAGGTCGTGCGGCTCGCGCTCGAGCACGCGGTGTCGGTCGCGAGCGTGCTGCTGCTCAGCGACGCGACGATGACCGACGTGCCGGAGCCGCAGAAGCATCCGGTGGAAGGATTAGAGCCATGACGTACGTGAAGTGGTTCCGCGAGCTCGACCGCAGCCAGATCGGCACGGTCGGCGGCAAGAACGCCAACCTCGGTGAGCTGATCAAGAACCTCGGCACGCTCGACATCCGCGTGCCGAACGGCTTCGCGCTCGACGCCGAGGCGTTCCGCGAGCACCTGCGCGCGGCGCGCCTCGATGCCGAGATCTACGCGGCGCTCGACGCGATCGATCTGCACGACGTCGCCGCGCTCGACCGCGTCGGCCGCCAGGTCCGCGAGCGCGTGCGCGCCGCGCCGCTGCCGGCGGCGATCGAGCGCGAGCTGCTCGACGCGTACGCGAAGCTGTCGCGCGAGTACGGCGAGCCGACGACCGACGTCGCGGTGCGCGCGAGCGCGACCGCCGAGGATCTGCCCGAGGCGTCGTTCGCGGGGCAGCAGGAGAGCTACCTCAACGTGCGCGGGCCCGCGGCGCTGGTCGACGCGGTGAAGGCGTGCATGGCGTCGCTGTTCACCGACCGCGCGATCGTCTACCGCGCCGAGCGCAAGTACCCGCATCGCGCGGTCGCGCTGTCGGTCGGCATCCAGAAGATGGTGCGCAGCGATCTCGCGTGCGCCGGCGTGATGTTCACGCTCGACACCGAGTCGGGGTTCCGCGACGTCGTCGAGATCGACGGCGCGTGGGGGCTCGGCGAGAACGTCGTCAAGGGCAAGGTCAACCCCGACGAGCTCGCGATCCACAAGCCGACGCTCGCGCGCGGCTTCCGCTCGATCGTGCGGCGCGAGCTCGGCGACAAGGCGACGAAGCTCGTGTACGCCGAAGGCGGCAACGCGGCGACGCGCGAGGTGCGGGTGACGGCCGCCGACCGCGCGCGCTGCGTGCTCACCGACGACGAGGCGCTCGCGCTCGCGCGCTGGGGCGTCGCGATCGAGCAGCACTACGGCATGCCGATGGACATCGAGTGGGCCAAGGACGGCCGCGACGACCAGCTCTACATCGTGCAGGCGCGGCCGGAGACCGTGCACTCGCGGCGCACCGCCACGACGCTCGAGCTGTACCGCCTGCGCGGCAAGGGCGAGGTGCGCGTGACCGGCAAGAGCGTCGGCGGCAAGATCGGCACCGGCCGCGTGCGCGTGATCCACGACCCGGCCCAGCTCGCCGAGTTCCGCGACGGCGAGGTGCTCGTCGCCGAGATGACCGATCCCGACTGGGAGCCGGTGCTCGCGCGCGCCGCCGCCGTCGTCACCGATCAGGGCGGTCGCACCTGCCACGCCGCGATCGTGTCGCGCGAGCTCGGCATCCCGTGCGTCGTCGGCACCGGCGACGCGACCCGCAAGCTCGCGACCGGCGAGCTCGTCACCGTGAGCTGCGCCGAGGGCACCGAGGGTCACGTCTACGCCGGCGCCGTCGGCTTCGTGCGCGAGGTGATCGATCCGGCGACGCTGCCGAAGCCGCGCGTGCCGGTGATGCTCAACGTCGGCAACCCCGACCGCGCGTTCCAGCTCGGCATGCTGCCGAGCGCGGGCGTCGGCCTCGCGCGCATCGAGTTCATCATCTCGGCGCACATCGGCATCCATCCGATGGCGCTGCTGCACCCGCAGCGCGTCGCGGATCCCGGCGTGCTCGCCGAGATCCGCACGCGGCTCGCCGGCGCCGATCCGAAGGAGTACTTCATCGACCGGCTCGCGACCGGCGTCGCCCGGATCGCGGCGGCGGTCTTCCCGCGCCCGGTGATCGTCCGGTTCTCGGACTTCAAGACGAACGAGTACGCGAACCTGCTCGGCGGTGCGGCGTTCGAGCCGGTCGAGGCGAACCCGATGATCGGCTTCCGCGGCGCGTCGCGCTACTACGACGAGCGCTACCGCGAGGGCTTCGCGCTCGAGTGCGCCGCGATCCAGCGCGTGCGCGACGTCATGGGCCTCACGAACGTGATGGTGATGATCCCGTTCTGCCGCACGCTCGACGAGGCGCGCAAGGTCCAGCTCGAGATGGCCGCGAACGGGCTCGCGCGCGACGGCCTCAAGGTCTACGTGATGTGCGAGATCCCGAACAACGTCGTGCTCGCCGACGAGTTCTGCGAGCTGTTCGATGGCTTCTCGATCGGGTCGAACGATCTCACGCAGCTCACGCTCGGCGTCGATCGCGACTCGCAGCTGCTCGCGCACCTGTTCGACGAGCAGGACCCGGGCGTCAAGAAGCTGATCTCGGAGGTGGTCGAGACCGCGCACCAGCACGGCCGCAAGGTCGGGCTGTGCGGCCAGGCGCCGAGCGATCATCCCGAGTTCGCCGCGTTCCTCGCCGACCTCGGCATCGACAGCATCTCGGTCACCCCCGACGCGCTCGCCGCGGTGACGCGCCGGCTCGCGACAAGGAGCTGACATGCCGAACCCCGCGCACCATCACGTCTGGCGAAACTCGCTGATCGTCGCCGCGCTGCTCGCGGTGGTCGCGGGGGGCTGGTGGCTCGCTCGCAGGCGGGCGGCGTCGCGTGCGCCGGCGTTCCAGTACGAGATGGTCCCGATCGATCGCGGCCCGATCCGCGCGAAGGTCACCGCGACCGGCACGGTCAACCCGATCAAGACCGTGCAGGTCGGCACGCAGGTGTCGGGGACGATCCAGTCACTCGGCGCCGACTTCAACACCGAGGTCGTGCCCGGCCAGATGCTCGCACAGATCGATCCACGGCCGTTCCAGGCCGCGGTCAACCAGGCGCGCGCGAACCTCGTCGCCGCGCAGGCGAACGCGCGCAAGGCGAAGGCCAGCGCCGCCGACGCCCGCTCGATCGCGAACCGCAACCGCGAGCTCGCGGCGCAGAAGCTCGTCGCGCAGCAGACCGCCGATACCGCCGAGGCGAACGCGAAGGTCGCCGAGGCGGCGTACGACGCCGCGCGCGCCGCCGAGACGCAGGTGAGGGCCGCGCTCGACACCGCGCAGCTCAACCTGTCGTACACGCACATCACGTCGCCGATCCGCGGCACCGTGATCACGCGCAACGTCGACGTCGGCCAGACCGTCGCGGCCTCGTTCGCGGCGCCGACCCTGTTCCTGATCGGCGAGGACCTCACGAAGATGCAGGTCGACACCAACATCGCCGAGGCCGACGTCGGGCGGCTCGAGCCCGGGATGAAGGCGACGTTCCGCGTCGACGCGTATCCGTCGCAGACGTTCGAGGGGCAGATCCGCGAGATCCGCAGCTCGCCGCAGATCATCCAGAACGTCGTCACCTACGACGCCGTGATCGACGTCGCGAACCCCGACCTGCTGCTCAAGCCGGGGATGACCGCGAACCTCGAGGTCGTCTATGCCGACCGCGCGGACGTCGTGCGCGTCGCGAACGCCGCGCTGCGCTTCCATCCGACGCCCGCGCAGGTCGGCGGCACACCGGCGACCGCGCCGCTCGGCAAGCGCCTGGTGTGGATCGAGCGCGGCGCGCGCCTCGTGCCGGTGATCTTCGAGCCAGGCGTCAGCGATGGCACGTACACCGAGGTCAAGGCCGGCGCGCTCGCGCCCGGTGACCGCGCGGTGACCGAGGCGATCGGAGGCGCCGCGGCGAAGGGGCCGTCATGACCGCGCTGATCGAGCTGCAGCACGTCGGCAAGGTCTACCAGATGGGTGACGTGCAGGTCGTCGCGCTCGCCGACGTGTCGCTCGACATCGCGCGCGGCCAGTTCGTGTCGATCATGGGCGCGTCGGGCTCGGGCAAGTCGACGCTGATGAACATGATCGGCTGCCTCGACCGGCCGACGACCGGGCGCTACCTGCTCGACGGCACCGACGTCGGCGCGCTGTCGCGCAACGACCGCGCGCGGCTGCGCAACGAGACGATCGGCTTCGTGTTTCAGCACTTCAACCTGCTCGCGCGCACGAGCGCCCTCGAGAACGTCGAGGTGCCGCTGATCTACGCGAACGTGTCGGCGCGCCACCGCCGCGAGCGGGCGATGCACGCGCTCCAGCGCGTCGGCATCGCGGACCGCGCGAGCCACCAGCCGAACCAGCTGTCCGGCGGGCAGCAGCAGCGCGTCGCGATCGCGCGCGCGCTCGTCAACGATCCGAAGCTGATCCTCGCGGACGAGCCGACCGGGGCGCTCGACACGCACACGAGCATGGAGGTGATGGAGCTGTTCCAGGCGCTCGGCGCCTCGGGGATCACGATCGTGCTCGTCACCCACGAGCTCGACATCGGCGCGTGCGCGCAGCGCGCGATCACGATGCGCGACGGCCGCATCGTCAGCGATACGCCCCAGGTGCCGCGCGACGCGCACGCGATGCTGCCGGAGGTCGCCGCATGAGCACCGCCGCGATCGCGAAGGTCGCGGCGGGCGCGCTGCTGCGCAACAAGCTGCGCTCCGCGCTGACGACGCTCGGCGTCGTGATCGGCGTCGCCGCGGTGATCGCGATGGTCGCGATCGGCGAGGGTGCGCGGCGGCGCGTCGAGCAGGCGTTCGAGAGCATGGGGACGAACCTGTTGATCATCGTCCCCGGCTCGTCACAGGCGGGCGGCATGTTCGGCGGCGCGGGCAGCAAGCCGACCGTGACGTGGGCTGATCTCGACGCGATCCGTCGCGAGTGCTCCGCGGTGCTTGCAGCCGCGCCGGTGATGCGGACGGGCGCCGTGATCCAGGCCGAGGACATGAACTGGACGACGGGCGTGATCGGCACGAGCCCGGACTACATGCGAGTGCGCAACTGGCACGTGACCAGCGGGCGCGCGATCGACGCGGGCGACGTCGACGGCCAGGCCAAGGTCGTGGTGCTCGGCGGGACCGTCGTCGACAAGCTGTGGGGGCCGCGCTTCGACCCGGTCGGCCGCACGGTGCGCATCCGCGGCAACCCGTTCGTCGTGATCGGCGTGCTCGAGCGCAAGGGCCAGTCGCCGATGGGACAGGATTACGACGACACCGCGATCGTCCCGTACACGACGTTCCAGACGAAGCTGTCGAGCGCGGGGCTGGGCAGCCTGCTCAACGGCGTGGTGTTCGTCAGCGCGATCTCGTCGAGCGAGACCGCGCGCGCGCAGGCTCAGATCGAGAACCTGCTGCGCGATCGCCACAAGATCGCCGCGGCGATGGACGACGACTTCCAGGTCCGCAACCTCGCCGAGCTGGCGGCCGCCCAGCAGCAGGGCACGTCCGTGCTGACGACGCTGCTCGCCGCGATCGCGGTCGTGTCGCTCGTCGTCGGCGGCATCGGCATCATGAACATCATGCTCGTCAGCGTGACCGAGCGAACGCGCGAGATCGGCGTGCGCATGGCGGTCGGCGCGCGCTCCTGGCACGTGCTCGGCCAGTTCCTCGGCGAGGCGCTCGCGCTGTCGCTCGCGGGCGGCGCGCTCGGCATCGCGCTCGGCGTGGTGGTCGCACGCCAGCTCGCGGCGAAGTTCCACATGCCGCTGATGGTGCACTGGAACGTGATCCTGCTCGCCGTCGGGTTCTCGGCCGCCGTTGGCATCGTGTTCGGCCTGTATCCGGCACGCAAGGCGAGCCGGCTCGATCCGATCGACGCGCTGCGGTTCGAGTAGCGGCGGTCAGTGCGGGGATAGCCAGCGGGCCGCTGCGTCGGCGCTGTCGTCGGGCCGTGTGTTGAACGCGATCGCCGCGCTCGGCGCGCCGCGATGAGCGGCGTTGACGATGGCTTCGAAGTCGGCGAGACGGCCGAGCACGCGCACGCCCGCGCCGATCACGACACAATCGTAGACCTTCGCCCGTAGCTGGCGCTCGACGTCCGCGCCGGCGGTGCCGTCGGGCTTGACGTAGAACATGTCCGCCTTCCACCCGCGATCGGCGAACTGCTTCAGGGCGAACGCGTTCCCTCCACGGATCTTGTCGGCGTTCGTCCCCGGCGGCAGAGCAGGATTGGAATAGTCGACGGTGTCCGGCTCGTAACCGATGTACAGAATTCGCGCCATGACGCGTGCCTCCCCTTCGTCAGCTCGACGTGTTGCGAGCGTAACATCCGAATCCGTCATAAAGACGTCATGGGCACCTGGGACTACGGCCTGCTCGACAACGACACCGCTGCCGACGCGATGGACGAGGTCATGAGCGACGTGCTCCAGCGCGCCGTACGAACGGTCAAGTCGACCTTGTCGCGCCGCAGTGCCGGCGAGCTCGCGGCACAGCTGGGTCTCCTCGTGCACTATTGGCCCTGGAGCTTCGACACCGCGAGGGCAGACAGCGATCGTGCGGCGATCGACGCGGTCCGCGATGGGATGGCGCGCAACCGCGCTGTTCTCGACGAGGTCGCACCGGAAGCTCGCGAGCTGCTCGACCGGCTCGCATCCGGCAAGCCACTGCCCAAGGCACCGCGCTTCGAGGCACTGCTGCGCGCGACACATGCACGGCCGTATCTGCAGGAGCTCGCCGACGACGCGATCGAGGAGGCGGACAGCAACCTCGAGGACGGCTCGTCGGCAGCCCAGCTCGATCTGCTGCGCGTGCTGGCTCCTCACGTCGAGCTGCCCGCGCGCACGATGCGGCACTGGCTGCGCCGCTGCCGAGAGGCGTTCGCGGAGGCCGATGATGACGAGCGGATGTTCCGGCGAGCCCATGTCGAGGCTTGCAAGGTTTTCGTCAGCGCTGCATCGGCGGAGGACGACGATGACGAGCACGACGACGAGTGAGTGATCGCGCCGACGTGTCGATGCGGCTCGTCGGAAACCGTGTCAGACCCGCGTGGTATTCGATCTCGGCGATATCAAGAAAGGGCGTCGGAGATGGCACGCGCACGCAAGCGTCACGTCCAGCAGCAGCTGTTCCGTCATGGCGGCAAGCGCCGCGGTGCCGGGCGGAAACCGAAAGGGCCGCGCGCGAGCGAGCGCCACAAGACGCGACCGCACCTCGCGTACTACCACCCGGTGCACGTCACGCTGCGTATCGTCGACGGCATCCGCACCCTGCGCACGCGCGATCTCTACAAGGCGCTGCGCTGGGCGACGCTGTCGGTCGCGCGCAGGCAGCAGCGCCGGTTCCGCATCGTCCACATCTCGATCCAGCACAACCACGTGCACCTCATCGCCGAGGCGTGCGATCGCATGGCGCTCGCACGCGGCGTGCAGGGCTTCGAGGTGTCCGCCGCCAAGCACATCAACCGCACGCTCGGCCGCCGCGGCCGCGTGTTCGCCGACCGCTACCATGTCCGACACTTGAAGTCGCCGAGATCGGTGAAGCACGCCGTGTCCTACGTGCTCAACAACTGGCGCCACCACCGCGCCGACCGCGGGCGCACGTGGCTCGTCGATCCGTTCTCGAGCGGCATCAGCTTCCCCGGCTGGAAGGAGCTCGCCGGTGCGACGGTGATGTGGAAGCCGCGGCCTACGTACGAGGCGCTGTGGGTGTGGCTGCCGCAGACCTGGCTGCTCCAGCGGGCACACGGCGCGATCAGCGCGCGCGACGTGCCGGGCTAGCGATACCCGACGTCGCCGAGCGTGCCCACGCACAGCAGGATCACGAACAGCACCGCGATGATCGCGATGATGCGGTCGACGGGCTCGGCCGTCGCGAGCTCCATGAACACCGCGGCGATCGCGAGGGCCTTGACCGCCGCGATCAGCAGCGCGAGCCAGGTGCCGGTACCGAGCGATGCCGCGACCCAGCTCGCGACCGCGAGCACGATCAGCGCGGCGAACGTCGTGATCAGCGCGCGGGCGGTCGGTGGTTTCGGCATCAGTGATCCATCAGGTAGAACATCGGCCACAGGAACACCCAGATCAGATCGACGAAGTGCCAGTACAGGCCGACGAGCTCGAGCACGAGGTGGCGCTCCGCGGCGACGCGCCGCTGGTGGACGCGTACGACCATCCACGTGACGAGCGCCATGCCCGCGACGACGTGCAGCGCGTGCAGGCCGGTCATCAGGTAGTACAGCGAGAAGAACAGGCGCGTACCCTCGCCGAGGTCCTTCCCGCGGTACCCGGCGCCGAGCACCACGCCGTCGTCGATGTGCATGCCCCACTCGAGCCCCTTGAGCACGAGGAACGCGGCGCCGAGCGCGAGCACCACCGCCAGGCTCCACGTCGCGCCGCGCGACTTGCCCTGGCGCACGAGGTGGATCGCCCACGCCATCCAGAAGCTCGAGGTCAGCAGCACGAGCGTGTTGACGCCGCCGATCCACTGGATGTCCTCGCGCACGCCGGCGTCGAACGCGGCGTGGTACTGCGTGCGGTAGCTCGCGTACAGATCGAACAGGCCGGCGAACAGCAGCGCCTCGCTCGCGATGACGAGCAGCACCGCGATGCGGTAGCGGCGCTCGTGGGGCGAGCTCATGCCGCCTCCTGCTCGTAGTCGTAGGCGCCGGCTCGCCACCGCGGCTGCTCGAGGAAGTTCTCGGGCGGCGGCGGCGACGGGCAGCGCCACTCGAAGCTCATCGATCGCCACGGGTTGTCGCTCGCGCGCGGGCCGTACACGAGCCCGGCGATCAGGTAGCCGAGCGTCGTCAGCATGCCGAGTGCGAGCAGGCACGCGCCGCACGTCGAGATCACGTGCAGCCACTGGTACTGCGGGGGATACGTCGCGTAGCGGCGCGGCATGCCGGCGTTGCCGAGCAGGAACTGCGGCGTGAACGTCACGATGAACCCGAGCGACACCGCAGCGCAGCTGACCTTCGCCCACGGCTCCGAGTACATCTTGCCGGTCAGCTTCGGAAACCAGTAGTGCAGCGCCGCGAGGAACGCGGTCATCGTGCCGCCGACCATGATGAAGTGGAAGTGCGCGACGACGAAGTAGGTGTCGTGCCAGTGGACGTCGAGCGACGACGTCGCGACCGCCACGCCCGACATGCCGCCGAACACGAACAGGAAGATGAACGTGAACACGTACAGCATCGGCGTCGCGAGCGTGATCGACCCGGAGTACATCGTCGACGTCCACGCGAACACCTTGATCGCCGAGAAGATCGCCACGAGCATCGACAGCACGCCGAAGATGCCGACGTCGAACGTCGACATCCCGGCGACGAACATGTGGTGGCCCCACGTGAGGAAGCCGACGAGCGCGATGCCGATCGTCGCGACGACGATCGCGCCGTACCACGCCGGGCGGCGGTGCGAGAACGTCGACACGACCTCGCTGACGACGCCCATCGCCGGCAGGATCATGATGTAGACCGCCGGGTGGGAGTAGAACCAGAACAGGTGCTCGAACAGCACCGGATCGCCGCCGGTCGACGGATCGAACAGGCCGAGGTGCCACGCGTGGTCCGCGCCGACGAGCAGGAGCGCCATGCCGAGCACCGGCGTCGCGAGCACCTGGATGATCGACGTCGCGTAGATCGCCCACACGAACAGCGGCATGTCGCGCCAGCGCAGGCCCTCGATGCGCATCGTGTGGACGGTCGCGATGAAGTTGAGGCCGGTCAGGATCGACGACACGCCGACGACGAACACGCCGAACGTCGCGATCGTCGCCGCGGTCGGCGTCGTCGTCGAGTAAGGCGCGTAGAACGTCCACCCGGTGTCGACGCCGCCGGCGACCAGCGCGCTGACGACGATGATCGAGCCGGTGACGAACACCCAGTAGCTCGCGAGGTTGACGCGCGGGAACGCGACGTCGCGTGCGCCGATCATCAGCGGCAGCAGGAAGTTGCCGAGCCCCGCCGGGATCGACGGGATCATGAACAGGAACACCATCACGATGCCGTGATGCGTGAACAGCTCGTTGTACGTGTGCGGATCGACGAGCGCGTTGTCGGGCGTCACCAGCGACAGCCGCAGCACGAGCGCGAACACGCCGCCGAGCATCAAGAAGCCGATGACCGTGACCAGGTACATCATGCTGATGCGCTTGTGGTCGTGCGTGAGCAGCCACGAGCGCACGCCGCGCGGCTCGCTCCAGAAGCTCTCCGTCATGGCTCGCTCCTCAGCGAGTGGATGAACTCGACGATCGCGGCGGTCTCGGGGCCGCTCAGCCGGCCGAGGAACGACGGCATGACGTTCGCGTAGCCGGCGACGAGCTTGACCTGCGGATCCATCATCGACTCGGTCAGGTAGGCGTCGTCGGCGGTGACCGTGCGGCCGTCGGCGAGCTTGACCTGCGCGCCGTAGAGGTCCTTCCACGTCGGCCCGATGTGCGGCGTGCCGTCGACGGTGTGGCAGCGCGTGCAGCCGTACTGCACCGCGAGCTCCTCGCCAGTCTTCGCGAGATCGACGTTGCCGTGGCCGGTCACCCATCGCGTGTACTCGGCCGCCGGCAGCGCGATCACGCGGCCGCGCATGCGCGAGTGGCCGTCGCCGCAGTACTCGGCGCACAGGATGTCGTACGTGCCCGGCTCGGTCGCCGTGAACCACATCGTCGTGGTGCGGCCGGGCAGCACGTCGAGCTTGAGCCGGAACGCCGACACGTAGAAGCTGTGGATCACGTCGCGCGACGTCATCTCGAGCTCGACCGGCTGGCCGACCGGGACGCGCAGCTCGTCCTCGGCATTCGCGCCGTTCGGGTAGACGAACTGCCACATCCACTGCTTGGCGACGACGTGGATGCGGATCGCGCCGTCGGGCACGTCGCGCAGCTCGCGGTACTGCGAGAACCCGACGAGCCACCAGATGAGGAACACGAGCAGCGTGAACGAGGCGAGCCCGATCTCGACGGCATGCGGCAGGCTCTTGCGCGGCCGCGGCTGGCCGGGGCGCTCGCGGTACCTGAGCAGGAAGCTCGCGATCACCCCGAACGCCAGCATCGCGACGACGAACGCCGAGCCGATCACGGTGTAGTGGAGGATGTCGATGCCCTTGGACACCGACGACGCCTGCGGCGGCAACATCAGCGCACGCCGGAACAGCTCGTTCATCGCCGTCGCCTCCTGCGCTCCCACGCGGTCAACAGCGCGATCAGCGCGACGAGCGTGACGAGCACGACCGCGCCGCCGAGCTTGAGGAACAGCGAGATCTTCGCCTCGTAGCGGCGCAGCGACGGATCGAAGTGAAAGCACTCGAGCAGCTCGTGCGTGAGCGCGGGGGTCAGCTCGCCGCGCGCGGCGCGCGCGACCGCCTCGGGAAGCGTGTCGTAGGTGACGCCCTGCAGGTACTCGCCGATGCGGCCGTCGGGCGTCAGCACGAACACGACGGCGGGATGCGCGTACTGCTGGGTGTGCTCGTCCCACGCGTAGCGGAAGCCGAGCGCGCGCGCGAGCGCCGCGACCGGCGCGGCGTCGCCGACGAGGTACGGCCACGCGCCGCGCGCGCCGGAACGGCCGATCTCGGAGAGCAGCGTGTTCTGGCGGCGCGCGCCCTCGTTCCACGTCTCGCGTGGATCGAGGCTGACGACCACCGGCAGGTAATCGCGATCGAGCGCGGGGCCGCTCTTGCGGGCGGCCTCGGCGATGCCGTGCAGCACGACGCTGCACAGCATCGTGCACTTCGCGTACGCCATCACGAGCACGATCGGTCGCTTGCCGTCGAACAGCTCGCCGAGCGCGACGCGCTTGCCGGTCGTGTCGGTGAACACGAGGCCGGCCGGGATGCGCGCGCCGACGTGCTCGTCGAGGCCGATCTGGAGGCGTGCGGGCTGCGCGCCCTGCGCCGCGATCGCGAGCGCGAGCAGCGCGGCGATCACTTGCCACCTCGCTGCTCGAGGTAGCGATCGATCGCGACGTCGACCGGCACCCGCACGACGCGGCGCGCGCGGTCGGCCCACGTCCACGCGTCGAGCTGCTCGTGCTGCACCGCGCGTGCGTGCTCGAGGTCGCTCTCGACCTCGAACGGCGGGGTCGGCGGGACGAGCGCGAGGTGCCGCGTGTGCGCCTCGCCGCCGCCCTCGAGCCGGAACGACTGCAACGCCCACACGACGACGACGCACGCGGCGATCGCGAGGACGGTCGCGGCGAGCGTGACCAGCACGGGCCGGCCGGGTACGTCTTCGGGCTGCTGCGGGAGGTCGTGTTCGGTCATGTCGTCGTCTCGTAGGCGAGGCCGTCGGCGAGGTACGGATCGCCGACGGGCAGGAGCGGGGAGCCACGCATGCGCCACGCGCACGCGCAGGTGACGGTGCCGCCGATCGCGCAGATCGCCGCGAGATCGGTCCACGACGGCACCGGCGTGGTGCGGATGCGGGGGATCACGAGCCACCACATGTCGACGTACTGGCCGGCGATCACGAGGATCGCGATCGCCGCGACGTAGCCGGCGCGCCGCTTGAACCGCCGCGACAGCAGCAGCGGGAACGGCAGCGCGAACTTGAGCACGATCAGCAGCGCGGTGACGAAGCGCCAGCCGTCGCCGACGCGCTCGACATAGAACTGCGCCTCGTTCGGCTTGTTCGCGATCTGGATCAACATCGCCTGGAAGTAGGCGATGTACGTCCACAGGATCACGAACGCGTGGAGCAGGCGACCCATCGCGTGGAAGTGACCGGGGCGCAGCGGCATCGCGCCGCTCGCGACGCCGCGCCACGACAGCACGACGATCATCGCGAGCCCCGACACCATCGCGCCGGTCAGCACGTACAGGCCGAACCCCGACGACCACCACTCGGGATCGAGCGACATCAGCCAGTCGAACGCG
>JBLMXA010000868.1:0-6060 GCA_050257515.1 Acidobacteriota bacterium
GCCTCGGGGCCGACGACGACGAGCTGCACGCGCTCGCCGCGCGCGAGCTCGACGAGCCTGGCGTGGTCGTCGACGCCGACCGCGAAGCAGCGCGCGACCTGCTCGATGCCGGGGTTGCCGGGCGCGGCGATCACGTCGTGGCCGCCCTTCGCGAGGCGCCACGCGAGCGCGTGCTCGCGGCCACCGCTGCCGATGACGAGGATCTTCATGACGCGATCCGCCGGTAGAAGATCAGGCGGTTGCCGAAGCCGTCGTAGACGACCATCTCGCGCGCGCCCCACTCCTGGTCTTGCAGGCCCGGCCGGAAGTACTTGTACGGCCGCGAGCGCAGCTCCTCGAGGTAGTCCTCGAGCTCGTCGACGAGCACGCGCACGTACGTCCCGGGCGTGCCGTCGCCGTGGTGCTCGCTCAGGTGCAGCACGCAGCCGCCGCGCGACACCTGCATGTAGAGCGGCGTGTTCGGCTCGAAGCGGTGCTCCCAGTCCACCGCGAACCCGAGCCAGTCGACGTAGAACTCGCGCGCCTTCGCCTCGTCGAAGATGCGCAGCATCGGGATCGGTGCGTGGAAGGTCATGTCAGTGCCGGAAGTGGCGCATCCCGGTGAACAGCATCGCGAGATCGTGCTCGTTCGCGGCGGCGATCACCTCCTCGTCGCGCACCGAGCCGCCGGGCTGGACGATCGAGGTCGCGCCGGTGCCGGCGAGCACGTCGACACCGTCGCGGAACGGGAAGAACGCGTCGGACGCGACCGCCGAGCCCGCGAGCTTGTCGCCGGCCTTGCGCTCGCAGATCCGCACCGAGTCGACGCGGCTCATCTGGCCGGCGCCGATCGCGAGCGTCACGCCGCCCTTCGCGAACACGATCGCGTTGGACTTGACGTGCTTCGCCACCCGCCAGGCAAATGCCAGGTCCGCGCGCTCGGCATCGCTCGGCGCGCGCTGGGTCGCGACCCTCGCGGCCGCGAGCGCGACCATCCCGTGATCGACGGTCTGCACCAGCGCGCCGCCGGCGATCGTGCGGATCGACCACGCGAGCTGATCGGTGGGCGGCGCCCACGTGCCGGTCGCGGCGACCAGGCGCAGGTTCTTCTTGCTCGCGAGCACGTCGCGCGCCGCGGCCGAGTAGCCTGGCGCGATCACGCACTCGAGGAACGTCTCGACGAGCAGCTTCGCGAGCGCCTCGTCGACCTCGCGGTTGACCGCGACGATGCTGCCGAACGCGGAGGTCGCGTCGGCCTCGCGCGCGCGGTGGTACGCGGTCGCGAGGTTCGCGTCGGTCGCGACGCCGCAGGGGTTGTTGTGCTTGACGACGATCGCCGCGGGCTCGGTGAACTCCAGGCACAGCCCGAGCGCGGCATCGAGATCGAGGATGTTGTTGTACGACAGCTGCTTGCCGCCCAGCACCTCCGCCGCGGCGACGGTCGGCCGGCCGCGGGTGGTCGATGGCAACGGCGAGCGCGCGTCCTGGTAGAACACCGCGCGCTGGTGCGGGTTCTCGCCGTAGCGCAGGTCGTACATCCGCTGCCACTGCACGGTCAGTGTATCGGGCGTCTCGCAGCGCTTCGGCGGCTGGTCGCGCGCGGTCGCCGCCGCGTCGTCGACCGACGACAGGTACGCCGCGATCGCCGCGTCGTAGGCCGCGGTGTGCGCGAACGCCTTGCGCGCGAGCTCGAGCCGCTGCACCGGCGTCACCGCGCCGTGGGCGCGCAGCTGCTCGATCACCCGCCCGTAGTCCTCGGGATCGACGACCACCGCGACGCGCTCGTGGTTCTTCGCGGCCGAGCGCAGCATCGACGGCCCGCCGATGTCGATGTTCTCGATCGCCTCGTCGAACGGCACGCCCTTCGCGATCGTCGCCTCGAACGGATACAGGTTGACGACGACGAGCTCGATCGGCTCGATCGCGTTCGCGGCCATCTCGGCGCGATGCTGCTCGGTGTCCCGCCCGAGCAGCCCGCCGTGGATCTTCGGATGCAGCGTCTTGACTCGCCCGTCGAGGATCTCCGGAGCGCCGGTGTGCGCCGAGACCTGCTTGACCTTGACCCCTGCAGCCGACAGCGCGGCCGCCGTTCCCCCCGTCGACAGGATCTCGAAGCCCAGCGCGGCGAGCGCCTTGCCGAGCTCGACGACGCCACGTTTTTCGGAGACCGACACGAGCGCGCGACGGACCATGTCGCGCGTGTACCAACCGCCCCGCTAAGTTTCAATCCCAGTCGTCGGTCTTGTTCGCGGCGGCCTGCGCGAGCAGCTCCGCGCCGAGCTCGTCCGGCGACGGCGAGCCCATCTTCAGCTTCAGCAGGCCTCGCACCTCGACCTGGCGGATCCGCTCCCGGGTCAGGTTCATGATCTCGCCGACCTCCTCGAGCGTGATCCCACCGCGCTCCGCGACGTCGAGCGCGCAGGTGTGCTGGAGCTCCCACGGCTCGAGATCGGGGAAGTTGATCTTGATCGATCCGGTCTCGGGATTGATGTCGAGATACAGGTGGTGCTTGCAGGCGACCCACGGGCACGGCCTCGCCTCGCCGCGGCACTGCTCGCGCGTCGTCGGCCGCGGGATGTCGACCGGCGGGTACATCAGGGCGCCGAGCCGGAGCTCCTCGCGGGTCAGCCGCTTCATCGCGATCGTCTTGCTGCGCGGGCGCGTCCGCCGGCGCCGCCGGCGGATCTTGCGGCTGACCTCGGGCACCTCGTCGGCCTGCGCCTCGGTCTCGGCGGCCCGATCGGCGATCTCGATCGGCTCGTCTTCCTCGTCCTCGCGATCATCGTGGCTCATCGGGTTCTCCTGGTGGACGGCGCGGGTCACCGTCGCTAGAGCAGGTCCTCGGCGCCCCCCGCGGCGCCGGCTAGACGGAGCGTGTCGGTACGCGGCGCCGCGATCCGGCGCGCGATGTCCTCGAGATGGGCGACCAGCCGGTCGCCGGCGCGGCGCGCCTCGGTGAGCTCGAGCTTGAGCTCCTTGCGCGCGGCCGGCTCGAGCTGCTCGTGGTCGCGGATCAGCCGACGCCAGAGCTCGTCGAGGTTCTCCGCGACGGTCTCGATCAGGTCGGTGTAGGCCAGCAGCTGGCCCTGGATCTGCTCGATCGTGTAGCCGTCGAGCATCAGCTGCTTGACGGTGTTGATCCGGCGAACGGTCTTCGCCGGGTACACGCCGAGCGAGCCCTTGTGCTTGCCCTTGCGGCCGACGCGACGGCTGCGCGGCAACAGGCCCTGCTGCACGTACTTGCGGAAGCTCGCCTCGGACAGCTTGATGCCGCGGCTGGTGAACGCGTCGACGATCTGCACCGCGGTGAGGCCGTCGGGATACGCGGTCTCGATCGCGCGGAGATCGGCCTCGGACAGCACGATCGCGCGCGACGGCGCGGCACCCGCGGCCGGCGCGTCGTCGTCGCGACGCGATGCGATCGTCGCGTGGACCGGATGCCGGTGCGCGCGCAGCGGGACGACGTTGTCGATCGTCCACTCGTACTGCTCCGGTCCTCGAACGCGCGAATACACGAGATGCCCCCTCGATGACGTCGTCGATGGCAGACGCGTGGCACTGAGCCACACGAAGCAGCGCTCCCTGGTGCGCCGCTTCGTTCGCCATCGTCCGACGAGGTATTGTCACGATATTCGTCTGAATGGAATCCGTCAACGATAACGAGCGCGATGGAATCAACTTTTTAGCTGTAGCTCTGTTCAGGTTGCCGGCGAGGTCTGCGACTCGCGCCGGCGCTCGCGGTCGGCTAGCGTCATCGCGATGGCGCGACGACGCGCGTGGTGGTCCGTGGCGATCGCGAGCACGCTGCTGCTGATCGCGGCGAGCGTGCGCGCGGATCTCGAGAACCAGCAGCGCGGCGGCGAAGGCGGCGTGTTCACGTCGACACCCGATCGCATCGGCCTCGTCGTGCCGCGCGGCTGGCACGCGACCGATCAAGCGAGCTATCCGGGCGTGCTGCTGTGGATGCTCCACGCCCAGCCCGAGGCGCGCATCGTGCTCACGGCGCAGCCGTTCACGCACAAGCTCTACTGCTCGTGGGACGCGGCGTGCCGCAACAGCCACGACGCGCTGCCGACGAAGCTCGCGTGCGCGCTGTCGGCCGAGCTCAAGCGGCAGCGCTTTCACGTCGGCACGATCCAGGCCGGTCCGAAGGAGAACGAGGCGTCCGGGATCCCGTCGGTATGGTTCGAGTACGACGATGCCGACCCGAAGACCGGCAAGGGTCACTTCCTGCGCCAGGCGGTCACGCTGACCGAGGACCGCGCGATCACGCTGTTGCTCAGCACGAGCTCGTCGGACGCGCGCGCGAGCTACGTGCGCGCGTTCGAGCAGGTGCTGCGCACGCTGCATCCGCTGACCGCGGAGGAGCAGCAGGCCGCGCCCTCGCCTGCTCCGACCGCGCCGCCCGGCGATGCCGGCGTGCCGCTGACGCTCGCCGACGCCGCGGTCCCGACCTCCGCGCCGACGTTTCCGTCAGCGCCAGCTGCGCAGCAGAGCCCGGTCGGTCCCTGCCCGTAGCCGCGAGCCGAGCGCGCGCAGCTCGCGCGAGCCGACGCCGAGCATGCCCGCGGTCGCCGCGGTCTCGCTGGCGCTGCTCGGGAGCTCGGCCGGCGCGACACCCGCGGCCTCGAGCTGATCGCGCCACGTGTCGTGGCTCGCCGGCGACGACGCCGCCGCGACGGCGGGTGCCGAGGCCGCCGCGCTGTCGTCCGGCGCGAGCACGCCCGCGACGGCCGCGAGCTGGCTCTGCTGCTCGGCCTGCCACTGCGCGAGCAGATCCATCGGCCCGATGTCCATGCAGCCGTACGCGCGATCGTCGGCCGAGCAGTACACGCGCACGTGCATGTGATCGTCGTGCCTCGCGCTGTCGCCCGGCTGGCGCAGCGCGCGTCGCGCCCTGATGATCACCGCCATCGGCTCGCCGATCTGCTTCGCGTGATCGATCAGCATCTGCGCGAGCGGCTCGTACATGAAGATGTACTGCACCGGCGCCTCGGGCGCGCTCACCAGCTCCTTGACGAGCAGCCACGTGCGCGGCACGTCGAGCGTGATCCCGCTGCCGTCGGTCGCGCGACCGCGCCAGTCGAACTTGTGCATCGCGTCCGGCTCGAACGGCTTGCCCTCGGCGTCGCGCATGTACGGCAGCAGATCGGCGTCGCGGCCGCTCTGGTGCGAGCGATGGAACGCGCTGATGCCGCCCACGCCGCCGCCCTTCGCCGACAGATCGGCGACGACGAGCTGGACGCCCTTGACGTGCGCATGCATGCGCCGCGCGACGCCCATCACGAGATCGACGAGCTCGTCGGTGCCGTAGCGGTTCTGGCGATCGAGCCACACCTTGCGCGTCGTGAAGCCCGCGCCGTGATCGGGGAGCCGCGTGCCCTCGAGCAGGTAGCCGTGGCTCGGCTTGCCGACGGAGATACTCGTGCCGTCGGTGACCACACCGAGCTCGGCGCAGCCTGCCCCCGCGGCAGACGCTGCGAGTGCGACGACGGCCCACAGAAACGGGCGTGACCGAACGCGATCGATCGAGCTCGTGCGCAGCACGAGCCTCCTTGGCGTGAGGAACTGCCGCGCAGCGGCCACGATAGACAGTATGCATCCTCGTGCGAAAAACGCGAAGCGGAGAACTTCCTACGACTTCACCTGCAGGTAGACCTGGTTGACGGTGCGCAGCATGGTCGGCAGGTGCATCAGCGTGCCGGTCGAGCGGTCGCCGATCACGATCACGCCGTCCGCGTTCTCGTACGCCGCGTCGACCTGGTTCGGGAGCCAGCCCGGCGACGTCACTTCCTTCTGGTACGCGTCCGGCCAGTCGAGGCCGTCGATGTCGGCGTTGCGCGTCGAGTTGAGGCGCGCCTCGTTGATGCTGTGGCACGGCGCGTCGATGCAGCGCCGGCCGTTGTCGCGGACCATCACGAACGTGCCGTCGACGGCGCCGTCGGCCATCTGCGCCGTCCACAGCTCGGTGACCTGGAACGTGACCCAGTCGACGTTGGGGTACACCGGGTTCGTGCCGTGCACGTACTTGCCGCGGACGAGCACCTGCGCGCCGACCGACGGGTCCTCGGCCGACGCCTG
>JBLMXA010000869.1:0-3492 GCA_050257515.1 Acidobacteriota bacterium
GCGGCAGATCGGGGCGCACGCCCGGAAGCGCAGCGAGCCGCGTGCTGAAGCACGCGGCGAGCGAGAACCGGCCGTACGCCCCGAGATGCCCGCGCCGCGAAGTTCGCAGCCCGCGCGGATTGTTGAGATGCGCTCTAGTTGCACGAGCGCGTCGCGACCCACAGGTCGGCGTTCGCGCCGCCGCTGGTCAGGGTGTCGTAGTCGAGGTACAGCGTCGTGCCGTCGGCCGACAGGCGCGTGCCCACGTCGTCCATCGCGGACGACACCTCGCGCACGAGCTGCGGCGGGCCGAACGGGTCATCGACGGAGCCGCGCCGCGCGGTGTAGACGTCGAACCCGCCGAGCCCGCCGGTGCGGACCGACGCGAAGAAGATCTCGAGGCCGTCGGACGACAGCGTCGGCCCGTACTCGTCGACGCTGCTGTTCAGCTCGACACGCGCCACCGGCGCCGCGAACGCGTCGGCGAGCGAGGCCCGCGACGTCTCGTAGATGTCCAGTCCGCCGAGGCCGCCGGCGCGCGCGGACGTGAACACGAGGCGGAGCCCATCCCCGGTGACGAACGGATCGCCGTTGGCGGTGCCGGAGCTCAGCTCCGCGACCTGCATCGCCGGCCCGAACGCGTCGGCGGAGCTCGCGCGGGCGGCCTCGAAGATCTCGCCCGACGTCCCCACCGTGCGAGCGAACAGGATGACCAGCCCGTCGGCGGTGAGCGTCGGCGTGCCCTCGTTCGAGGTGGTGTCGAGCTCGCTGACCGGCGCCGGCGCCGCGAAGCTGTCGGCGAGCGTGGCGCGCTGCGCGTGCCACAGGTCCGCGCCACCCACGCCACCGGGGCGATACGAGTAGAAGTAGAGGTCGAGCCCGCCGCGCGTCGGCGTCGGCGTCCAGTCGTCGTCGGTCGACTGCACGACGGCCGGGAGCTTCTGGGGCGCCGACAACGCGCTCCACGTGCACGGCGCGGCGTCGCTCGCCGCATCGCGAGGGCGCGAGTCGAACCCGACGCGGCCACATGCGACGAGCACGAGGTAAGATGCCGCCGTGTTTCGCATGCCTGCAGAGTGGGTATCACACGATGCCGTGTGGACGGCGTGGCCCCACGATCTCGACCAGTGGCTCGAGGGCCTCGAGGCGCCGCGGCGCTCGCTGATGGCGATGGTCGCCGCGATCGCGGACGGCGGCCGCGGCGAGCGCGTCGAGCTGCTCGTGCGCAACGCCGGGGACGAGGCCGCGGCACGCGCGCTGCTCGGGGCGGCGGCGAGCCACGTGCGGTTCCACCACGCGCCGTACGGCGACGTGTGGCTGCGCGACACCGGCCCGCTGTTCGTCACGCGTCCGGGCGAGCTCGCGTCGGCGCGCTTCCGGTTCGACGGCTGGGGCGGCAAGTACGTGATGAGCGGCGATCGCGAGGTCAGCTCGCGGATCGTCGAGTGGACCGGCGCCCGCGGCGCGGCGTTCGACTTCGTGCTCGAGGGCGGCGCGGTCGAGGTCGACGGCGAGGGCACCATGATCACGACCCGCTCGTGCCTGCTCGACGGCGTGCGCAACCCGACGCTCGATCAGGCGGCGCTCGAGGCGCGGCTGCGGTGGGCGCTCGGCGTCGACCGCATCGTGTGGCTCGAGCGCGGCCTGATCAACGATCACACCGACGGCCATGTCGACACGATCGCGCGGTTCGTCGGCCCTGGCGTCGTCGCGGCGATGGAGCCGGCGAAGGACGATCCGAACGGCGACACGCTCGACACGATCATCCGCGACCTCCAGCAATCCGGCCTCCACGTCACGACCGTGCCGTCGCCGGGCGCGGTATACGACGCCGTCGGCACGCTCATGCCGGCGAGCTACATGAACTTCTACATCGCGAACACTACGGTCGTCGTGCCGACCTACGGCGTCGACGCCGACGACCGCGCGGTCGCCGCGATCCAGGCGCTGTTTCCGGGCCGCCGCGCGGTCGGCGTGCCGGGCAAGGCGGTCGTCGTCGGCGGCGGCGCGTTTCACTGCTGCACGCAGCAGCAGCCGGGGATCCGGTGAAGGTCGCGGCGCTCCAGACCGCGCTCACCGACGACGTCGCGACCAACGTCGCGCGCGTGACCGAGCTCGTGCGCGAGGCGCACGGCAAGGGCGCGCAGGTGATCCTGCCGAGCGAGCTGTTCGAGGGCCACTACTTCTGCCGCACGCAGCGCGAGGATGACTTCGCGCGCGCGCGGCCCGTCGAGGGTCACCCGACGATCCGCCACTTCCAGGCACTCGCGCGCGAGCTCGGCGTCGTGATCCCGGTCTCGTTCTTCGAGGCCGCCGGGCCGGAGCACTACAACTCGGTCGCGGTGATCGACGCCGACGGCACGAACCTCGGCATCTATCGCAAGTCGCACATCCCCGACGGGCCCGGCTACCAGGAGAAGTTCTTCTTCAAGCCCGGCAACACCGGCTTTCGCGCGTTCGCGACGCGGTTCGGCACGATCGGCGTCGCGATCTGCTGGGACCAGTGGTTCCCGGAGGCCGCGCGCGCGATGACGCTCGCCGGCGCCGACGTGCTGTTCTATCCCACCGCGATCGGCAGCGAGCCCGAGGAGCCCGACTTCGACAGCCGCGACTCGTGGCAGCGCGTGATGATCGGCCACGCGGTCGCCAACGCGGTCGGTGTGGTCGCGGCGAACCGCATCGGCAGCGAGGACGGCCAGACGTTCTACGGCAGCTCGTTCGTGTGCGACGCCCGCGGCGACAAGCTCGCCGAGCTGCCGCGCGATCGGCCGGGCATCGCGCTCGCCGAGCTCGACCTCGAGCAGATCCGCCGGGTTCGCGCGAGCATGGGGTTCTTTCGCGACCGCCGGCCCGACCTCTACCGCCCGCTCGGCGAGTAAGAAGAAACCGCGGCGCGCCGGCGTTGTCCAAGCGTCGTGATCCGCCGCCACGCGCTCGCGGGAGCGATCGGCCTCGTGCTCGCCGGCGCGTTCGCGTTCGCGGGGATCGCGCTGCACCCGTCGCCGCATCACGCGCGCGCCGAGCACGTCGTCGGCGCCGGCGCCTACTTCCACGGCGGCGTGCCCACCTACGACGCGGGGCTCGACAAGGTGCTCGGCGACGACCTCGCCCAGCTCGTGATCGACACCGACGGCGATCGCCACGGCGAGAGCGCCGCCGGCGCGCTGCGCACGCGCGAGCTCGCCACGCTGCACGACGCACCCGCGATCGTCGCGCGAGGCGACGCGCTGACCGGCGCGTGGCACGACCTGCTCCACGCGCTCGACCGCTGGTCGAGCTACGACTCCGCAGCCGGCGACCTGCGCAAGCAGGCGCACGCGGTGTCCGATGCGTTCGCGACGCTCGGCCTCGGCTACTACCTGCGCGCCGACGTGGTCGTCGATCACGGCATCAAGCACGCCGCGGTGTTCTCGTACCGCGTCGAGCGCGTGTCGTTCGTGCGGATCGGCGGCGAGGCGCACCGCGTGCTGGAGCTGCGCCGGCTCGATCGCCTGAACCTCACGCACACGCTGC
>JBLMXA010000870.1:0-15429 GCA_050257515.1 Acidobacteriota bacterium
GCGCATCGCGCCGATCGCGACGACGACCGCATCGTGCTCGGCGCGCAGCCGCGCCCAGTCCTCGATGCGCGCGCCGCAGCGGAGGTCGATGCCCTCGGCCTCGAGCACGGCGAGCCGGCGAGGACTGGGCGCGGCTGCGCGCCGAGCACGATGCGGTCGTCGTCGCGATCGGCGCGATGCGCGCGCGCGATCTCGAGGTGCCGGGGCGGGCGCTCGCCGGCGTGCTGCTCGCGATGGACTACCTGAACGATCAGAACGACGCGCTCGCGTACGCGCGCCCTGCCCGCTTCGACGTCCGCGGCAAGCGCGTGATCATCCTCGGCGGCGGCGACACCGGCTCGGACTGCCTCGGCACCGCGCTGCGCCAGGGCGCCGCGAGCGTCGAGCAGATCGAGCTGATGCCGCAGCCGCCGGCGACGCGGCCGGCGGACAACGCGTGGCCGGCGTGGCCGTACATCTTCCGCACGTCGAGCTCGCAGGAAGAGGGCGGCCAGCGCGAGTTCAGCTTCCGCACGACGCGCCTCGAGGGCGAGCACGGCCGGCTGGTCGCGCTGCACGGCACGCGCACCGACACCGGCGCGAACCTGCGGCTGCCGGTCGACGTGCTGATCCTCGCGCTCGGCTTCACCGGGCCCGACGCCTCCGCGATCACCGCGCAGCTCGGCGTCAAGCTCGACAGCCGCGGCAACATCCTCGTCGACCACCAGTTCGCGACCACCGCGCCCGGCGTGTACTGCGCCGGCGACGCTCACCGCGGCGCCTCGCTCGTCGTGTGGGCGATCGCCGAGGGCCGCGACTGCGCGGCGCACGTCGACGCGTATTTGCGGCAGAAGAAATGAACCGCCAGGGCGCCGAGGGCGCCAAGCCGGAGCCAGCAGCAGAACAGAATCAGTCTTCTTCTGGCTCTTGCTTGGCGTGCTCGGCGTCTTGGCGGTTGATTCGTCTTCGCTTACTCGAACCGGAACCGCCACACGCCGAGCGCGCCGAACACCGCCGCGAACGCGACCAGCGCGCCGACCTGGGGTGCGACGTCGACGAGCGAGGTGCCCTGGCGGATCAGCACGTCGTAGTAGCCGTCGAGCGCCCACGCGTGCGGCACGGCGAGCCCGAGGTGCTTCATGAACGGCGGCATGAACAGCCGCGGGAACATGCAGCCGCCGAGCAGCCCCATGACGAGCAGGATCACCGGCACGATGCTGCCGATCTGCTTCTCGGTCCAGCCCCACGCGGCGACGAGCATGCCGAGCGACGACGCGCACAGCACGACGGCGAGCGAGATCACGACGAGCGCGGTCACGCTGCCGGCGACCTTCATGCCGAACACCGCGACGCCGAGGCCGAACAGCAGCGCGAGCTGCACGCAGCCGATCAGGAAGTACGGCACGAGCTTGCCGACGAGCGCCTTCCACCGCGGCACCGGCGCCGCGAGCATGCGCCGCCACGCGCCGCTCGTGCGCTCGCTCGCGAACGACATCGCGACCGTCATCGCGATGAAGAAGCCGAACAGCACCGCGTTGCCGGGCACGGTGACCTGGAAGCCGGAGACGTCCTCGATCGGCTTCGCGATCCCCGGCGGCGACTTCACCTCGACGAGCGGCGGCAGGCTCGCGAGCGTCCCCGGCATCACCGCGCGCATGACCACGCCGGTGAGCGCGCCCTGCAACGGGCCGGTGACCTGCACCGGCGCGCCGAGATCGATCGACAGCTCGATCGGGCCGGTCGCCGGCACGATCAGGCCCGCCGGCGCGTCGTCGTGGGCGACCGCGGCGCGCACCGCGTCCGCCGATGCCACCGGCCGCGGCGTGAAGCCCGGCGTCGCGGCGAGCACGCGCTCGATCGCCTCGCCGCGCGCGTTGCCGGCGGCGTGCCAGATCGCGATCGCGCGCGGCTCGCCCTTGCTCGGCCCACCGCCGAACATCGAGCCGAACACGACCATGAACACGATCGGCATCGCGAACAGCATCAACAGGCGCCCGCGATCGCGCAGCAGCAGCCACACGTCCTTCTGGATCGTCGCGCCGATCATGCGTGATCCCTCAGCGCGCGCCCGGTGAGCGCGAGGAACGCGGTCTCGAGGTTGGCCTGCCGCGACTCGACGCGCGCGATCCGCACGTGCTGCTCGATCGCGGCGATCACCGGCGCGAGCCCCGACGCGGGCACGACGCGCAGCAGCTGGCCGTCGCGCGTGACCTCGCCGTGCGGCTGCGCCGCGCGCGCCGCGGCCTCGGCGTCGCCGATCACCTCGAGCTCGACGCCCCTGCCGGCGTGCTTCGCGACCAGCTCGCCGATCGTGCCGACCGCGCGCACCTCGCCGTGATCCATGATCGCGACGCGGTCGCACAGCGCCTCGACCTCCTCCATGTAGTGACTCGTGTAGATCACCGTCATCCCGCCGGCGTGCAGCGCCTTGACCGTCTCGAAGATGTGGTTGCGGCTCTGAGGATCGACGCCGACCGTCGGCTCGTCGAGCACGAGCAGCTCGGGCTCGTGGACGAGGCCGGCCGCGATGTTGAGCCGGCGCTTCATGCCGCCGGAGTACGTCTTGACGACGTCGCGCGCGCGGTCGGCGAGCCCGACGACGTCGAGCGCCCACGCGATCCGCTTCGCGAGCGCCGCGCCGCGGAGCCCGTACAGCGCGCCGAAGTAGCGCAGGTTCTGATCCGCCGACAGCTCCTCGAACAGCGCGAGGTCCTGCGGCACGAGCCCGAGCTTGCGCTTGGCCGCGAACGGCTCGCGCGCCAGCTGGGTGCCGCCGATCGCGACCGAGCCGCGCGTCGGCGTGACGACGCCGCACGCCATCGAGATCGTGGTCGTCTTGCCGGCGCCGTTGGGGCCGAGCAGGCCGAGGATCTCGCCGCGCGCGACGTCGAGATCGAGTGCCTTGACCGCGGTGCGCGTGCCGTAGTCCTTGCCGAGGCCGCGCAGCTCGAGGCAAGGCCTGTCGATCACGCGCCCAGCTCCAGCACGATCTTGCCGAACGCCTGGCGCGCCTCGAGCATGCGATGCGCGTCGGCCGCCGCCGCGAGCGGCATCACCGCATGGACGACCGGCTCGAGCCGGCCGGCGGCGACGTGGCCGAGCACCGCGAGCAGGTCGGCCTTGCTGCCCATCGTCGAGCCGAGCACCTCGACCTGGCGGAAGAAGATGTGGCGCAGATCGATCGCCGGATGAAAGCCCGCGGTCGCGCCGCACGTGACGACGCGCCCGCCGGCGCGCACCGCGCGGATGCTCTTCTCGAACACCTCGCCGCCGACGTGCTCGATCACGACGTCGACGCCGCGCTTGTCGGTCAGGTGCTTGCACTCCGCGACGAGATCCTGCGTCGTGTAGTCGATGCCGACGTCGGCGCCGAGCTGCTTGGCGCGCGCGAGCTTGTCGGCGGTCGAGGCGGTCGCGATCACGCGCGCGCCGTGAAGCTTCGCGATCTGGATCGCCGCGACGCCGATCCCCGAGCCGGCACCCTGCACGAGCACGACGTCGCCCGGCTGCACGCGCGCCTTGTGGACGAGCATCTGCCACGCGGTGAGGAACGGCAGGATCGCCGCGGCCGCCTGCGGGAAGCTCAGCCGCTCGGGGTACGGCGCGAGGTTCGCCTCGGGCACGACGATGTACTCCGCGTAGCCACCCTGCGCGTTCTCGCCGAGGATCTTGTAGGAGCGGCACAGGTTGTCGTGGCCGGCGAGGCACTGCGCGCACCGCATGCACGACACGCCGGGCTGCACGACGACGCGGCGGCCGTCGTCGAGCTCGCCGACGATGTCGGAGCCGAGCCGGTGCGGGTACTCGAGCTTGAACGCCGGGCCGCCCTTGCGGACCCAGATGTCGAGGTGGTTCAGCGCGACGGCTCGCACGCGGACGCGGACCTCGCCGGGCCTGGGTTCTGGAACAGGCAGTTGCTCCAGGCGCAACACCTCCGGCCCACCGTGCTCGCGCAAGACCATCGCCTGCATCGCCATGCGCGGACGATACCGCATGCGGCGATGTGCGAGCCGCATCGACCCCACCGCTGATTTCTGCTGTGGCAGCAGTGCACGCTGCGCAAGCCGCGAACATGGCCACGCGAGCTGATTCGCGTTCTTGCAGCGGCGCGGCGCTCGCATGGCGCGGCTGCTCATGACAAAGCTTGGCCTGTCTCTCGTGATCTGTGCGGGGTGTGCGGCGAGTCCCAACGACGTGCTCGTCACGGTCTCGCCGGAAGTGATCTCCTCGCTCGACGGCACCACCTCGGTCCACGCGATCGTCATGGGCGATCGCGATCCCGTCGCGAACAAGAACGTCGCGCTCACCGTGTCGTACACCGATCGCAACGGCACCGACCACGCGATCGCCGAGGTCGACGGCAAGACCGACCAGAAGGGCTCGTTCGACGCGACGCTGACGGGCCTGATGTGGGACGGCACCGGCATCGCGACGCTGTCGGTCGTCGGCACGAAGCTCACCGGCGATGCGACGTTCGCCGTGCTCGACCGCACGCCGCCGAAGGTCACGATCGAGCCGACGACGATCCGCGCGAACCAGCAGGCCGACGTCATGGTGCACGCGACCGACGAGATCGGCGTCAGCCAGGTCCTGTTCCAGGTGTCGGGCAACAACGGCGGCTTCGGCCAGAACGGCGACCGCTCGCTGATCGCGAGCGGCTCGAGCGACGTCACGCTGTCGTTCCAGTTCGACACCGGCAACCTGCAGACCGGCAACATGCTGACGCTGTACGCGATCGCGTCGGACCTCTCGGGGAACCAGGGCGCGGCCACCCCGGTCACGGTCACGGTGCAATGAGGACGGCGCTCGTCGCCGCCACGCTCGTGCTCGCAGGGGTCGCCGAGGCCGACGGCAGCGTCGGCGTCGTCGTCGCCGGCGATGCGCAGCTCCAGGCCCCGCTGACCGCACAGATCAACACGTGGCTGCAGCAGCACGGCAAGCGCGTCGAGGCCGCCGCGCTGACCGGCGAGAGCGTCGACAAGCTCGTCGACTGCTTCGTGCTCGCCGATCTCGGCTGCGCGCAGCGCGTCGTCGACCGCGCGACCTCCGACGCGATCGTCTACACGCGTGTCGACGCGCGCTCGCGCGGTCACGACTACGAGATCGCGACGACGTGGCTCGCGAAGGGCCACGCGCCGGTCACGCAGCGCACGACGTGCAGCGACTGCAATACCGACACGCTGAAGATCACGACCGACGCGATGCTGTTCGCGCTCGCGAGCCAGGCCGCGGCCGCGCCGGTCGCGGTCGCCGCCGCGACGCCGCCACCGCCGCCACCGCCCGCCGCGAGCGTCGTCGCGGTCCCGAGCGAGCCGCCGGCCGCCGGCCGGCACGGGCTCGCCGCCGGTGTCGAGCTCGGCGATCCCGTGTCGGCGACGGTCGCGTTCTTCGCCGGCGGCTGGTCGGTCGGCGCCGCGCTCGGCACCGGCACGCTCGCCGGCCCCGGCTTCGAGGCGCACGTCGACGCGCAGCTCGTCGTCCACACGCTCGCGCCGAACGTGCCGCTGCGCGTCGGGCTCGGCGGCCGGTTCTACAACCAGCACTACCAGCCGGCCTCGATCGACGAGATCCCCGACAACCACCTCGGCGTGCGCGCGTCGGTCGCGATCGCCTACGAGAAGCCGCAGTGGCAGCTGTACGCCGAGGCGGCACCGGGCCTCGACGTCTATCGCTCGACGAGCTGCACGCTCGCCGATGGCCCGAACAGCGTGTGCCCGCACGCACAGTCGCTGCCGGTGTTCTTCCAGCTCGACGTCGGCCTTCGTTGGTTCTTCTCGCACTAGGAGCTCCCATGCGTAACGTTAGCTTTGCCTGCATGCTCGGGCTCGCGGCATGTGCCGGGACGCCCAACGGGATCGAGATCACGCTGTCACCGTCGGTGATCTCGTCGCTCGACGGCACGACCGAGGTCTCGGCGCTCGTCGCCGCGGACTCGACGCCGATCTCCGACGCGGCGGTCGCGATGACCGTCACGTACACCGATCGCAACGGCACGACGCACGACGTGCCCGCGACAAAAGGTAAGACCGACGTGCGCGGCGTCTACCACGCGACGCTCACCGGGCTGACGTGGGAGGGCACCGGCTCCGTCACGATCAGCGACGGCAAGCTGACCGGCACGGCGACGTTCGCGGTGCTCGATCGCACGCCCCCGAAGGTGACGATCCTGCCTCCGACGAGCGACCTCAAGGTCGGCCCCGGCCTGCCGCTCGACGTCCAGGTCCACGTCACCGACGAGATCGGCGTTAGCCAGGTGTACTTCGACGGCACGAACAACATCAACAACGGCCAGCGCTCGACCGTGATCGCGAGCGGCGCGCCCGACGTCACGGTGACGTTCCACACGAACGTGCCGCAGGGCGCGATGAACGGCCAGACGATCGAGCTGCACGCGCTCGCGTCCGATCTGTCGGGCAACCTCGCCGCCGCGCCGCCGGTGACGCTCACCGTCGACAGCTCGATCTCGATCGCGACCGCGGGCGGTCTCAGCGGCTCGCTGCTCACCGACGGCACCGCGACGCAGCTCGTCAACCCGCGCGCGATCGCGCTGTCGAGCAAGGACGGCAAGCTCTACGTCGCCGACCAGGCGGGAACCGGCGTGTGCAACCCGTCGTGCGTGTGGCAGGTCGACGCGACGACGGGTGCGGTGACCTCGACGCCGGTCGTCGTCGGCCTCGGTCAGATCGAGGAGGTCGCGTTCGACGCGACCGCCGACAACATGTACATCAGCGACCGTCAGAGCCGCGTCGTGCAGCTCGCGTGGAACGGTACGAACGCGTACGTCACGCAGACCGTGTGCGACAACCTCGCGCAGAATCCGCCGCAGGATCCGTATCACCTCGTGATCGACGCGACGCTCGGCATCCTCGTCGTCGATGGCAACCAGAAGGAGGTGTACCAGGCGGCGTTGCCGTGCGCGGCGACGACCACCGCGACGCAGCTCACGAACAACTCCAACTTCGACTCGCCGCGCGGCATGGCGGCGGGCGCCGCCGGCGAGTTCTACGTGTCCGACAACAACCGCAACGAGGTGTTCAAGATGACGAGCACCGGCACGCTCAGCCAGTTCCAGGGTGGCATCGAGGCGCCGTACGGGATGGAATGGCTCGCGGGCGGCACGACCCAGTTCGCGAACACGCTGATGGTGGCCGCGACCGGCAATCGCACGGTCGTGTCGACGACCGGCAACGGCACGGTCGCAGCGGTATACCTGCGCAACGGCCCGATCGATCTGACGGTCGCGAGCGGCACGATGTACATCGTCACCGAGCCCGGCAACAACATCCGCGGCCGCATCTACAAGGTCACCGGGTTCTAGATGCGCTAGCGTCGGCGCATGCGCGTCGCCGTCGTTCCCTGCCTCAAGGACAACTTCGCCTACCTCGTGATCGACGCTGGCCGCGCCGCCGTCGTCGATCCCGGCGAGGCGGCGCCGGTCGAGGCCGCGCTCGCCCGCGAGGGCGTGCAGCTCGCCGCGATCTGGCTCACCCACCATCACTGGGATCACGTCGGCGGCGTGAAGGACCTCGTCGCCGCCCACCCCGGCGTCGAGGTCGTCGCGCACGAGCACGACCGCGAGCGCTCGCCGTGCGTGACGCACCTCGTGAAGGATGGTGACGAGGTGACGCTCGGCGCGCTGCGCGCGTCGATCATCCACAACCCCGGCCACACGCTCGGCGCGATCAGCTACGTCGTCGACGGCTGCGTGTTCACGGGCGACACGCTGTTCGGCGCCGGGTGCGGGCGGCTGTTCGAGGGCAGCGCGGAGATGATGCACGCGTCGCTGCAGCGGCTCGCGGCGCTGCCGCCCGCGACGCGCGTCTACTTCGGCCACGAGTACACCGCCGCCAACCTGCGCTACGCCGCGGTCGCCGAGCCCGAGAACGCGCAGATCGCGCAGCGCGCCGGCTCGCTCGCGACCCCGTCGACGCCGTCGCGGATCGGCGACGAGCTCGCCACGAACCCGTTCGTCCGCGCGCCGGACGTCGCGACGTTCGCCGCACGACGCGCGCAGAAGGACACGTTCAAGTGACGAGCGCGAGCGAGGAGCTCCGATGAGGCAGCTCGTGTCGTCCGGCTCGCCGTTCGAGCCCGTGATCGGTCTGTCGCGCGCGGTGCGCATCGGGCCGTGGATCTCGGTCTCGGGCACCGCGCCGCTCGGCCCCGACGGCAAGACCGTCCATGCCGGCGACGTCTACGCGCAGACGAAGCGCTGCCTCGAGATCGTCGCCAAGGCGATCGTCGATGCCGGCGGCACGCTCGATCACGTCGTGCGCACGCGCGTCATCCTGACCCGCATGGACGCGTGGCGCGACGCCGCCCGCGCGCACGGCGAGGTGTTCCACGCGATCCGCCCCGCGAACACGTTCTTCGAGGTCACGCGCTTCATCGATCCCGACTGGCTCGTCGAGATCGAGGCCGACGCGTACGTGGGTTGAGGGCCGCGCGCCTTCGGCGCGATCACAGCCGTCGACACGTCCGCTCTCGTACTCGTACTCGTGCTCGTACTCGTACTCGTACTCGGAGCGCGCCGCAGGCGGGCGACGCCAACCGTGCGCGCGAAGCGCGCGGCCTTTTCACTTCGCGACGAGGATCACGAGCGCCCGCGCGTCGAGATCGTACGTCGCCTGCACGGGCGGCTCGCTGCCCGGCGCGACGAAGTTGTCCTGCGCCTCCATGAACGCGGCGGTGTTCGCGGCGCGGTGCCACGCGAGCCCCGCGCCCGCGGCCGGCAGCGTGACCGTGACCTTGGTCGCGCTGCGGTTGTAGGCGACGTAGACGTCGCCGGCGCGCCACGCGAGCACCGGGCGTGTCGCGTCGTCCATGTACGCGCCGCTGGCCTGCGCGCCGCTGGCGTCGAACCACGCGATGCTCGCGGTCCAGTCGGTGCGGTGGAGCGCGGGGTGCGCGGCGCGGAAGTGGAGCAGGCGCTGCGCGAACGTCCACAGCGGGTCGCCCTGGTGCGACCAGTCGAGCCACGTCGCGAAGGAGTCGAGGTTGTACGGGTTGTTGTTGCAGCGGATCGTGCGGCCGAGCTCGTCGCCGCCGGTGAGCATCGGCACGCCCGACGACAGCATCATCAGCGCGAGCCCCGTGCGCACGGCCTGGCGCTGCGCGACCGCGTCGCCGCCGTGATCCCACGAGTAGTTGTTGGTCGAGCCGCCGCCCGACGGGCCATACGGCCACGCCTGGGCGTTGTTCGGCGCGCTGCACGCGTAGAGATCGTGCAGCGTGAAGCCGTCGTGCGAGACCAGGTAGCTGACGCCGGCGGCCGGCGTGCGGCCGTTCCTGTTATAGAGCTCGGCCGAGCCGGCGATCCGATCCGACAGCCAGCCCGGCGTGATCGTGCCGGCCGTGTTCTGGTCCTGGCGGATCGCGTCGCGAAACTTGTCGTTCCACTCCGCCCATGGCGCGGGGAACTTGCCGACGGAGTAGCCGCCGGCGCCCGCGGTCCACGGCTCGGCGATCAGATCGGCGCCGTCGCCGCCGCCTTCGGGGCGGCCGAGCTGCTGCGCGATCATCAGCGGCAGCCCGTGCGGATCGAACGTGAAGCAACCGGCGCCGCACGAGTTGCCCAGGACCGGTGCGAGATCGAAGCGGAAGCCGTCGAAGCCGAGCGAGTCGCGCCAGTAGCGCAGCGAGTCGAGGATCAGCGCCTGCGCGAGCGGCTTTTGCGCCGCGACATCGGCACCGACGCCGTTGTTGTTCGTGAACCCGGTGCCCGCGCGATCGAGCTGGTAGTAGCCGGCGTTGTCGAGCCCGCGCAGCGACAGCAGCGAGCCGCCGCCGCCCTCGGACGTGTGGTTGTAGACGACGTCGACGTAGACCTTGAGGCCGGCGGCGTGGAACGCCTTGACCATCGCGCGCACCTCGCGCGTCGGCCCGCCGGGCGAGCGATCGCACGCGTAGCGGCGGTCGGGCGCGAAGTACGCGAGCTGCGAGTAGCCCCAGTAGTTGTCGCCGCCGTCGCTGTTCGGATCGACGTCGTTGCGATCGTTCGGCGTCTCGGCGAGCGGCATCAGCTCGATCGCGGTGACGCCGAGATCGGCGAGGTACTGCGCGCGCGCCGCGGCGCCCGCGTACGTGCCCGCGCACGCGCCCGCGCCCGGATCGGCCGCGGTGAAGCCGCGGACGTGGACCTCGTAGATCACCTCGTCGCGCAGCGGCCGCGTCGGCTTCGTGCCGAAGTCGGGCACGACGTCGGGCAGCACGATCCCCTTCGGCGCGACCGGCGCGGAGTCGATCGCGCGGTGCGAGCCGGTGCCGTAGAAGCTGTAGTCGCCCTGCTGCGGCGTCAGCGGATCGTGCGACAGCTCGACCGCGTACGGATCCCACACGAGCTTGTTCGGATCGAAGCGGTTGCCGTCGCCGTCGACGTCGCTGATCCAGCCGGCCTGCGAGCCGGGCGTCCAGCTCGGGTCGTACGGCCAGTTCGGGCCCCACGCGCGGTAGCCGTAGTAGATCGTCGGCGGCAGCTGCGCCGCGGGCACCGTCGCGGTCCACACCTGGCCGCTGGCCTCCGGCGTCATCACGATCGCCAGCTGCGCCGGCGCGCCGGTCGGCTGCGCGAAGACGTCGAGCTCGAGCCGCGTCGCGCGCGTCGAGGCGACGCGGAACACGACCGCGCTGCCGTCGGGTGTCCAGTGCGCGCCGAGCGCGGGTACCCACGCCGAGCCGGGCGCGTCGGGCGTGCTGCTGGGCGCGTGCCCCTGATGCGCGCACGCCGCGACCACGACAGCCATTGCGAGTCGCCGCATGCGCGTTGCGTGGTGCAACGGGCGTGCGCAGCGCAGCTCCGCGGATCCACGCGGCGCGCGATCGGCGGCGTTGCATTCCGCAACGCGGTCCTGGAGGCTCGAGCCCTCACGCGCGAGGCAGCGTCAGCACGAACGTCGCGCCCGTCCCGCTGCCGCGATACGCGAGGTCGCCGCCCATCGCGCGCGCGAGCGAGCGAGACAGCGCGAGGCCGAGGCCGAGACCGGCCGGACCGTCGCGATCGACGCCGCGGCGGAACGCCTCGAACAGCCTGCGCGAGTCGGCGACGCCCGGGCCGCGATCGGAGACCTCGATGTCGACGCGATCGCCGACGTCGCGCGCGACCAGCGCGATCGTGCGGTCGTCGGCGCCGCGCGCGTACTTCTCGGCGTTGTCGAGCAGGTTCGCGACGATACGGGCCAGCGCGTCGCGATCGAACCGCGCGCGCAGCTCGGGCGCGACGTCGAGCTCGAGCGCCGCACCCGCACGGTCGAGCGCGGGCTGCGCGCGCTCGGCGAGCTCGCGCAACGCCTCGCCCAGCGAGCCGGCGCGCGCGTCGACGCCGAGCGTGCCGCGCTCGAGCTGGGAAAACCCGAGCACGTTCGACACGACGCGGCCCAGGCGCGACGCCTCCTCGCTCATCCGCTTCGCGTACTCGCGCGCCTTGTCGGGATCGCCGAGGCCGTCGGCGAGCATGTCGCCGTAGAGCTGGAGCCCCGCGAGCGGCGTGCGCAGCTCGTGCGCCGCGGCGGCCGCGAACTGGCTGCGCTCGCGCGCGAGCCGCTCGGCGCGCGCGACGACGACGACGACGAGCACCGCGATCAGCGCGGCGACGAGCGCGATCGCGACGAACCGGATCACGAACTCGCGCGCGACCGCCGCGGCCTCGGCGGCGGCGCCCGCGAGCGCGCGCGGGTTCGCGGCGACGGTGAGCTGCCAGCCGGGCGCGACCTCGGCGCCGGACACGCCATCGCCGGCGTGGAGCTCGCCGACCAGCTCGCCCGCGCGCTCGGCGAGCTCGTGCGTCAGCGTCGCGCGATCGACGACGAAGCCCTGCGCGAGCGTGCCATCCGGCGTCGTCACCCGGCGCACCGCGAACAGCGCCGGCGCGCCCTCGAACCGCGCGGTCTTCCACTCGAGCGGGGACACCGTGATCGTCACCGGCGCCGGCTTCGCGGGCGGTGCGGGCGGCGCGGGTGGCGGCGGCGGCGGCGGTGACGGCTGCGCCTGGTTGCCGGTCTGCCACGCGGCGTTCGGGGCGGCGTTCTGCGCGTACGATCCGGGATCGATCTGGATCACCTGCGGTTGCGGGCGCGGCGGCGGGCGCTTCGCCGGTGGATTCGCGACGGCGACGACCGCCGGCGGCGCGGTCACGGCCGGCCGCACGATCGCGGCGAGCTCGCGCGCGACGTCGTCGCGAAACCGGCGGTTCGCGGCGAGGTGATCGCGCTCGGACAGCTCGGGGACCTCATCGTTGATCGTCGGCGTGGTGACGCGGCCTGCGGCATCGACCTGGAAGTGACCGAGCACGAGCGGATCGTCCGGTCCGCTCGCGAGCGGAGACGGCGCGACGCTGATCCCGACCGTCCCGCGCGGATCGTGGAACAGGTTCTGGTAGTGGAAGTACGGTCGCTCGGCCTCGCGCGCGAGCAGCGCCTCGAGCTCGCCGCGCAGCGAGCGCGCCAGCTCGCCCGCACGCGCCTCGGCGGCGGCGACCGGTGCGGCGCGCAGCTCGCGCTGGCGGGCGCGCACGTCGCGCCAGCCCGACGCGAACCACGCCGCGAGCAACCCCGCGATCGCGCCGGCGAGCAGCACGGCGACGGCCGCGGCGCGCCGCGGCGGGCGACCGATCACGGCGCGAGTCGCCATGCGTACCCCGCGCCCTTGACCGACACGATCAGCTGCGGGCGGCCCGGATCAGCCTCGAGCTTCTTGCGCAGCACGGCGATCGCCATGTCGACCGCGCGCGTCTGGAGATCGCCGCGCTGGCCGAACACCTGCTCGAGCAGCTCGGCGCGCGTGACGACGCGATCGCGGTGGCGGTACAGCCAGCGCACGATGCCGACCTCGCGCGGAGTCAGCGCGGTGCGCCGGTCGCCGCGCACGACGACCATGCGGGCGAGATCGATCGTGACGCCGTCGAGCTGCACCTCGTCGAGCGACTCGGCCGGTGGAGCGCGGCGACCGAGCGCGCGGACGCGCGCGAGCAGCTCGCGCGCGGAGAACGGCTTCGTGACGTAGTCATCGGCGCCCTCGACGAGCCCGCGCACCTTGTCGTCCTCCGACGCGCGCGCGGTGAGCATCAGGATCGGCAGCCCGGGACGCGCCGCGCGCAGCCGGCGGCACACCTCCATGCCGTCGAGCCGCGGCAGCATCAGATCGAGCACGACGAGCTCGAACGGCTCGGCGAGCCCGGCCGCGAGCCCCGCCGCACCATCGGCGACCGCGCTGACCGCGTGTCCGTCGCCGGCGAGCAGATCGACGATCCCCTCGCGCAGGCTGGCTTCGTCTTCGACGACGAGGACGCGCACCCCGCCATCGTAGCAAGCGCCCGCCCCCGCCGTGTAAGGCCGGCGTAAGGGAGAGCGCGTCTCGATAACCCCCGCGAGCCGAGAGCGAGCTGCCCGCGCCGCGAAGCTCGCAGGCCGCGCGGGTTATCGAGACGTGCTCTATACTCCAGGGCGATGTCCCGGGTCTGGCTCGCGCTCGCGTTCGCGCTCGTGCCAACGCTTGCCTCGGCCGATCCCGCGGACCAGCCGTTCGAGCTCGGCGGGTTCCTCGGCCCGCGGCTGTACAGCGGCAGCTCGGCGCTCGGGTTCATCGACGGCGCGCCCGCGCACCCGATGCTGCAGAACACGGTCGAGCTCGGCGCGCGCGCCTCGCACCAGTTCCTGGTGCCGTGGCTGTACCCCGAATTCGAGCTCGGCCTCGCGCCGACCCACACGAACGCGGTCGGCGGCGCGAGCGAGGTCGGCGTGTTCTGGCTCGAGCCGCGCGTCCAGCTGCGGTTCGAGCTCGGCAACCCGCACCAGCGCCTGCTGCCGTTCGCCGTGCTCGGCGGCGGCTCGCCGATCGCGCTGTCGTCGGCGCGCAAGACGTTCGACTCGGGGATCATCGGCGACGGCTACTTCGGCGGCGGCGTGCGGTTCGACACCGGCCGCGGCTTTCGCATCCGCTTCGACGCGCGGCTCGCGATGCTGCCCGGCGTCGACCTGATGACGCTCGACAACAAGCTCGCGTTCGAGGGCGACGTCTCGCTCGGCATCGAGCTGACGGTCGGCGCGCGCCGCCAGGCCGCCGCCGGCGGCGAGTCCTCGGGCGACGCCTCCGATCGCGACGGCGACGGCATCCCCGACGCGAGCGACAAGTGCCCCGATCGGCCCGAGGACAAGGACGGCTTCCAGGACCAGGACGGCTGCCCCGACATCGACAACGACGGCGATCACGTGCTCGACGTCGCCGACCGCTGTCAGGGCGAGGCCGAGACCTACAACGGCTACCAGGACGACGACGGCTGCCCCGACGTCGTGCCCGCCGACATCGACGCGATCCGCGGCACGATCGAGGGCCTGCTCTACGGCGAAGGCGAGACCGCGGTCCACGACTCGGCGCAGGCGAGCCTCGCGAAGATCGCGAAGGTGATGCTCGCCCACCCGACGATCCGGGTCGTGCTCGTCGGCTACACCGACGATCGCGAGGCGAAGGCGTTCTTGACGAAGCCCGAGCCGGGCCAGCCGGCGCAGACCGTCGCGCAGATCGCGGCCGATCTGTCGCGCGGCCGCGCCGAGGCGGTGCGCCAGATGCTCGTCACCGCGGGCGTGCCGAAGGATCGCATCGACATCGACGGTGAGGGCGCCGACTCGCCGGTCGCCGACAACGCGACCGGCAGGGGGCGGCTCGCGAACCGCCGCGTCGAGCTCAAGCTGTTCGTGCCGCGGCCGTAACCGGGAGCGTGAACGCGAACGTGCTGCCCTCGCCGAGCGTGCTCGATGCGGTGATCGTGCCGCCGTGCGCCTCGACGAGGCCCTTCGCGATGTCGAGGCCGAGGCCGGTCCCGCCGAGCCGGCCGGCGGTCGTGTAGAAGCGATCGAAGATCCTCGGCAGCGCCTCGGGCGCGATCCCCGCGCCGGTGTCGGTCACCGAAACGCGCGCGAGCTCCTCGGTGTAATCGACCGCGATCGTGATCGCGCCGCCTTCGGGCGTGAACCGGAGCGCGTTGCCGACGAGGTTGTACAGCACCTGGGCGACGCGATCGCGATCGAAGCGGCGCGGCGTGCCCGGCTGCGCGCGCACCCGCAGCGCGATCTTCTGATCGTCGGCGACCGGTGCGAGCACCTCGACGACCTCGGCCGCGACCTCGGCGAGGTCGTGGTCCTCGAGATCGAGCCGCAGCACGCCGGTCTCGAGCCGCGCCGCGTCGAGCAGGCCGCGGATCATCCGCTGCATCGTCGCGACCGAGCGCCGCACCGAGGCCGCGTGCTCGCGCACCGCCGGATCGGACGCGCGGCGCTCGAGCAGCAGCTCGCGCAGCTCGATCGCGTTGAGCGGGTTCTTGAGATCGTGCGACACGACCGCGATCAGCGCCTCGCGCGCGCGGATGCCGGCCTGGCGCTCGTCCTCGAGCCGCCGGCGATCGGTGAGATCGTGGACGAATGCCTGCCAGCGGCCGTCGGAGAGGATCTTCGCGCTGACCTC